>CAVKHB010000160.1:0-3710 GCA_963656005.1 Coriobacteriaceae bacterium | reverse complement strand
GGTTCAGTTGTTGACATGGTAAAATCTTGGGTGTATATTTAACTTGTAAATCAAAAGAAATAATTCCCAAATATATTTTATGTAAATCTAATTCGTGTTTGGTTTTGTGTGCCAAGCCGATTTCTTTGGAGTATCTAGTAAATGGATAATGAAAAAAAAGAGGGTTTAGAGCCAGAAAAGGCTGCTCGCCCAATTCGTAAGGTGGTTCTAAAGAGAAAACCTACTATGAAAATTAGCCCTAAAGCTATGCCAAAAGAGGAACAGAAAGAACCAGAAGTTAAGAAAATTAAAATTGATGACGCTGCAATAGCTGTTAATGTAGAGCATGAAGCTCCCAAAAAGAAAAGAGGAAGAAAACCAAAGAATTCAAAAGTTGACAACCTAGTTGAGCAGCCAACCTTGGATTTGGTATCGGAAGAGAAAACAGAAAAAATAGCAGAAGTTGCAGGTGCCATAGCCACTGCAATTGCATCTGTAGAGGCAGAAAAACCAGCAGAACCCGTTGAGGTCATTGTTGAAGCTGCTCCAGTTTCTGAACAGGAAGAGCAAGCAGAGCCGGTGGAGCAATCTGAACAGAGAGAGCAATCTGAACAGGCAAATGAAGGCGCTTTTGATAAGACAGATTCAAATAATCAGCATCAAAAATTCCAAAAGAATCAGCAAAAAAATCCAAAAGCAGGAAAAGACAGACGCAATTTTGACCAAAATCAAAATCAAAAGCAGCGCAACAATCAAAAGAAAACCCTGACAATGGAGGAGATTTCCATTCCAGAGAGCGAATATGAGGAACATCTTAAGAATAGAATTCTCGTAAGCGATCTTTCTCAAATGACAATTCCTGCATTGAAGAATATGCTTTCTGAACTTGCTGGCACCTCCGTTGATGATTATGCAGAGTATAAAAAACAAGAGATAATTGTTGATATAATAAGAACCTACAGTCAGAATAATGGTGTTATCTATGCCACTGGAACCCTTGAGATTCTAAATGAAGGCTATGGTTTTCTTAGGTCTCCACTGAATAGTTACCTTCCAGGGCCAGAAGACGTTTACGTTTCCCCTAGTATCATCAAGTTCTTGAATTTAAAGACTGGCGATACCATTGAAGGACTTATCAGAAATCCAAAAGAAAATGAAAGATTCTTTGCTTTAAGTAGAATTGCAACGGTCAATGACGAGCCACCAATTGTTGCTAAGACAAGGGTGAGCTTTGACAGCCTTGTTCCACTTTATCCAGATCAAAGAATTAACCTAGAGACGGAGCGTACTGATAATGATGTTTCCATGAGAATAATCAATCTGTTCTGTCCTATTGGAAAAGGTCAGAGAGCTCTCATTACAGCTCCTCCAAGAACTGGTAAAACAATCTTGTTACAACAAATTGCAAATGCAATTACAACCAACCATCCAGAAATTAAGCTCATGGTGCTTCTTGTCGATGAAAGACCTGAAGAGGTTACAGACATGAGAAGAAACGTTAAGGGAGAGGTTATAGCATCTACCTTTGACGAACAGGCAACTAGGCATGTCACCGTTGCCGAGATGGTAATTGAAAAGGCAAAACGCCTTGTTGAGCACAAAAAAGACGTTGTCATTCTTCTTGATTCCATCACAAGACTCGCAAGGGCTTACAACCAGACTGTTCCTGCCAGCGGAAAGATTCTTTCTGGCGGCGTTGATTCTAATGCTCTCCATAAGCCAAAGAGATTCTTTGGTGCAGCTAGAAACATTGAAAACGGCGGATCTCTTACCATTATTGCTTCTGCTCTTATTGAAACTGGTTCAAGAATGGATGAAGTTATTTTTGAAGAGTTCAAGGGAACTGGAAACAGTGAAATTGTTCTAGACAGAAGAATGGCAGACAGGAGACTCTATCCAGCAATTAACATTAAGAAGAGTGGAACCAGACGTGAAGATCTTCTTTTGGATAAGGATGAGGCTGCTCGCATTTGGGTACTTAGAAACGCAATAAATGGACTTGAAGATCTTGAAATGACCGAGTTCCTAATTGACAAAATGCGTAAAACAAAGAACAATGAGGCGTTCTTACGTTCTATGAATACAGGAACCGTTCCTGCATTCTAAAACGGAGACGGCTTGTATAACCCAACTTGTTCGCTGCACATCACCAGCGGACGCAAACGGAGGACGTACTATGAAGAATGGAATCCATCCAAAATATGAGCTTACAGAGATTAAGTGCTCATGCGGAAATGTCATCAAGACAAAGACAACAGCAAAGAACCTACAGGTTGAAATTTGCTCTGCTTGTCACCCGTTCTTTACAGGCACACAGAAGCTCGTTGACTCAACAGGTCGTGTTGAGCGTTTCAACAAGCGCTATGGTGTTAAGGAATCCAAGTAACGGAACAACTGTTCCTATACAAAGGGGTGCTGAAAAAGGGTCAATCCTTTTTAGGCACCCTTTTTTTGTTGGAAAAATTTTTGTTTGCAATCGCAATTAATATGCTCTAAAATTGGATTCAAGGAAAGGATTGTGTCGATTTTAGATAAACATAAGGTCGAATATGGGGACAAACCACAGGTTCTAGTGACGGTTCCAGGTGTTGTTACTTTTGCTGGGGAGTTCTCAGATTATAGTCAAGGATTTGCTCTTTGTGGGACAAGCTCTAAAACTCTTACCCTTGCTGTGTCTAAAAGAAATGACTCTGCTGTCAGGGTTTTAAGCGTTCCTTCTAACGACAAAAAGAAGTTTTCCACCACTGCAATTAAATATAGAAAAGAAGACAGATGGGGCAATTATATTAAGGGAGTAATTGTTGAACTTCAAAAGTTAGCTCCCGTGCCAGGAATGAATATTACTCTTTCTGGAGCCTTGCTTTCTGGAGACGGAAAAATACTTTCAGCAGCTATCGGTATTGGTGTATGTTTGTCCTTCTGCAAGATGACTGGCTTTGAGATGGACCATGACTTGATTGCAAGATGCTGTTATATGTCCAGTCTGAGGTTCTGTAAGGAGCTCACAAATTTCCATTTGATTATCTCTATTTTGAAGGCTGTTGAGGGCAAGTTCATGCTTTTTGACATGCTAAAACATAGCTTTGAGTATGTCAGTGACCCCTTTAAAGATTCTAATTATTCTCTTTTACTTGCAGATGGCCACATTCCACCTGTTGCTATGAGAGAAGAGTTGTATGCAAGGCATAACCAGGCTAAAGAGGTTATGCAGGAAATTGCTCGGGTTGCAGATAGGGGCAGTCTTAGAGATTTTCCTATAAGCGATGTTAGTGACAGGCTTATGCCAATTAGCGAAGAAACCAGAAAGATTGGATGCTACGTCTTAGAGGAAAGCCAAATTGCAAAAGCAATGGCAAAGTATTTTGAAGGGAAAAATTTTCCGCAAATAGGAAAAGCTTTTGCAAAACTTGGAAAAGGACTTAGAGATTGCATGGAAATCACTTGTCCAGAACTAGATTGGCTTGCTAAACGCTCAATGGAAGTTAAAGGTTATCTTGGAAATAGTATTGTTTATAGTGGCTGTGGCGGCTTTATTGCTGTAGTCATGGAAAAGAATTCAATACCCGCTTACGCAGCAAAGCTTGAAGAATATGAGAGGATCTTTGGCTTTAAGGCCACCATTGAAGATTACAAACCATCTGAGACGGTAAGTGTAGTTGTAAATCCACAATAAATGGAGGTTTTTGCAAAACTGCCTTCATAAATCTTGGCTTTGCCTTTCCGGCTAAAAG
>CAVKHB010000159.1:0-3736 GCA_963656005.1 Coriobacteriaceae bacterium | reverse complement strand
ATTAATACAGATGCAATGAAATTTGATAAGCTAGATGTTCCTTCCTGCTGGCAATTCAGAGGTTATGGAAAACCAGCCTATATAAATCTCAGATATCCATTTCAATATAAGCCACCAATCATTCCTACAACAAAACCTGTAGACCAATATTTTAGTGTTCTTGACGGCTTTAAGCACGCACCAGAAGGCGAGTACAATCATGCCGGCGTTTATAGAACCTTCTTTGACGTCTCAGATACAACAAAGCGCTATGTCCTATCTTTTTTAGGGGTTGTTAGCTGTATTGAAGTTCATGTAAACGGCAGCTTTGTAGGTTATTCGGAAGAGTCACATAACACGGCAGAATTTGATATTACATCTTTGGTTTGCCAAGGAAAAAATGAACTAGTTTGTATTGTTAGAAGATGGTGTAACGGCACATATCTTGAATGCCAAGATATGTTTAGAAACACAGGAATCTTTAGAGATGTACTGCTCAGAAGTTCTAATCCTTGCGACATTTGGGATATAGATTTTCAAGCTATAAAAGATGAAACCACTTGTCTTTATAATGCTGTAGTTGAACTTGAGACTTCCGGCGAGCTTGAAATTAAGGTCTCTTTGGAAGGTCATGAAACAATAGCCCAAAAGTTAGCCATATCTAAAGAAAATAAAGCAATCGTCACATTTGAGAACATCAAAGCCATAGAATGGAATGCAGAAAACCCCGTACTTTATGACCTCTTTATAGAAACAAAAGACAGTTGTATAAAACAAAGAGTTGGCTTTAAGACAGTAAAAATTGATAAGAGATTATTTCTCGTCAATGGACATAAAATCAAATTCCACGGAGTGAACCACCATGATACAAATCCCAAAAATGGCTATGTGATGAGTCCCTCTGAAATTGATAAAGACCTTAGACTTTGTAAGCAATTTAACATTGATATGATAAGAACTTCTCACTATGCTCCAGATCCATTGCTTTTGGAACTTGCAGCCGAATATGGCCTGTATATAGTAGATGAGGTTGATTTAGAAACGCACGGAGTCCAAGTTCAAAAATTACCAACTTCTATGAACTGGCTTTCTAATAATCCAGCGTGGAAAACTCATTATGTAGACCGTGCAGTAAGGCACTATAACAGAGATAAATTGCTTGCAACTCCTATTGTAATGTGGAGCCTTGGTAATGAATCTGGAGATGGCTGTAATACCTATGCAATGTACCAATACTTTAAGAGCGTAAGTTTAATCCCAGTTCACTATGAAAGTGTTGTGCATGCAAAGCGCAAAGCCTATGATGTGGCAAGTCAAATGTATCCCTCTGTTGCAGAGGTTAAGGCATCTGGAGAGGGAACGAGCAAAACAAAACAGTTTAATGATAGACCTTACTTTCTTTGCGAATATGCTCATGCCATGGGAGTAGGACCCGGAAATATTGAAGGCTATTGGCAGCAAATCTACAAATATGACAGTCTAATTGGTGGCTGTGTTTGGGAAATGGTGGATCATGCAGTTCTTCATGAAGATGGAAGCTACACCTACGGAGGAGATCATGGAGAATGGATTCATGATGGTAATTTCTGTGTTGATGGTATCTTCTATCCAGACAGGCGCCCGTCAACGGGAGCTTTTCTTGTGAGACATACCTATAGACCAATTAGAGTCTCACACATTAAAGACAATGAATTTGAAATCTTTAATACCACCGCCTTTACCAATGGAAACGAGTTTAAACTTCTAGTTCAGGTGGACAACAACACAGCTTTTGAATACGTTCCTGAAGTTGAACCACTTCAGAAAATTAGGGTTAATTTTGAAGTAAAAGACGGCACTTATGTTCTCTTTACCACCTACAATAAAAAAGGAGAAGAAGTAGGCCAAGATCAAATTCAAATAAAGACACCAAGTCTTCCATGTCCTAAAATTGCAGAAAAGTTCCCAGATGGTTTTGGTGTCCAAAATGGTAACGTTATCTTCAATTTTGGCAATGATACTATGGTTTCAGGCTGTCCTTTTACAATTTTGTTCAGAGCTTCAACAGATAACGACAAGCCCTTATTGAGAAAGAATCCCATGCTAAAGTGGTACAAAGAAACTATAGAGCTTATAGCTCAAGGAACTGTTGAAAAAACTCCTCTTATTGTAATGAGCTCAATTAAGGATGCTGGAAATAGATTCTTGAGTGTGGACACCTATGAGGCCTGTCAAGCTTCAGAAGGCTTTGACAAAGCTGTCTTAATAACAAGTGTTTTACATCCCGTTAGTGCTAAAGGCTATCTTCCAAGATTTGGAAAAACCTTTAAGTTAGATTCTTCCTTTAATAAGGTTTGTTGGTTTGGAAGAGCACTTGAGTCCTATGAGGACATGAAAGAACAAAGTCCAATATGCTTAAATGAAAGAAACGTTAAAGAAATGACGGAGCCCAATATCCGCCCTCAGGAAAGCGGCAATAGATGTGACACAACCTTTGTTGAAGTAAGTAATGGTACAACCTTGGTTCGCTTTGATGCTGTTAATAAACCTTTTAACCTAGGGGTGAAACCTTATTCAGACCTAGAGCTTACAGAAATGAAGCATCAAAGCGATGAAAAGACCACTGGAACCTACGTCACCCTAAGTGCTTTCCAGCAAGGCATAGGTACAGGAAGCTGTGGCCCTTACACGCTAAAGGAACATTGTTTTAAGGCAAAGCAGAACTATGAGATTAAGTTTGTAGTCTCGTGGAAAACCCTTAAATAACTTAAATAACCTTAAAGAAGGTTGTAGCTCTTAAGGAAGTCTTCAACAACTTGATAGTATTGTGCAGTGTGGTCTAACAGGCTTCTAGCATGAGGGGAGCCTGCATAAAGTTGTAAGGTCTTCTTGTCTTTCTTTGCATTGTAAACTTCGTGCACCATTGCCGTTGGAACAAAGGTATCGGAATCTCCATGACAAAAGAGCATAGGGATGTCTGTCTTCTTCATGGCCTCAATTGCATTGATGTCGTATAACGAGAACTTGAAGTGCATTTTTATGATTAAGTTGCCAATATAGAGCATTGGGAAGGCAGGAACATGCATTGAATTCATGATGGATTTTGCCTGCTTCATCATGCAAGAATAACCACAATCTTCAATGGCAAAGGACAGATCTTTGATTTGCCAAGCGGTTTGCATGACAGTACCAGCACCCATGGATTCTCCTAAAATACCCCAAATACAATCTTCGTTAAAGCGTGGTTTGATGAAGTAGAATAGGTCAATTAAATCCTTGGATTCAAAGTAGCCCATGCTGCAGAATTCGGCCTTGCCTTTGTCGCTATAGCCATGGCCTCTGTGGTCATAGACTATAACGTTATAGCCAAAACCCAACATCATTTTTGCATAAGGATACATGGTGGAATAAGAGCCAGTGTAGCCATGCACCAAAATGACGGCCTTTTGTCTCTTTTCAGTACCTTTTTCAGCACCTTTTTCAGTCTCAGTACCCGTCCTATAGATAAGACCTTTTAAAGTATATCCGCGTGGCGACTTAAAAGAAAATTCTTCATGTGGATGTGTTTTTTCAAACTCAGCGCAATCAAACCCACATTCTTTTATAACATCCATACCTTCTTGATGGGTATGAACCTTTGGTCTACACATCATCTTTATGAAGAAAGTAATGCCAACTGCCATTACAAGGATAAAAATACCAAGAACAATTAATACTATTATAAGTGTCATATTTTGCAAAAACCTCTGCTTTATTTTCTATTCTCTTTAAAGTTATG
>CAVKHB010000158.1:0-3804 GCA_963656005.1 Coriobacteriaceae bacterium | reverse complement strand
CAATTACTGCAGAGAACCCTTTTTCTTCAACCAGATAACAGTTTGTATCTAAGATACCAACTGCAATGCCTTTAATTTTCACTTATTCAGAATCCTTATCCTTACTGTAATTTATCTTAACCTTGCGGCCCTTGTAGAGTTGCCCATTAATTGCCTCAATGATGCCCTCTGAAGCCTCTTTCTTAATGTGAATGAAGGAATAGTTCTGCTTATAGGCTATTGCTACTATTGCATCGTTTGGTATGTTGGCCTTCTCGCAAATGAACTCTGCAAGCTCTTTTGGTGAACTCTTACTTGCCTTTCCTACGCTTATGTAGAAAGAAACTGTGTTTTCTAAGGATCTTACCGGAGCCTTTCTTTCTTCCGCTCCAGCTCTTTGATATTTAGAAGGTCTTGCCTGTTCTGTTGAAGCGCCATGACGTGTGATGTAAAGGTAAGCCAAAAGATTTCCCCTCATCAAGAAAGGTACATTCTTTTTTATGACCTTTCTCATTTCTTCAATCTCTTTAGGATTGTTGTAGAGCTGCATTTCTTTTACAAGCTCTTTGATTTTCTGTCCTCTGATATCTGCAATGGATTCTGCCATTTTTATTTTGCTCCTTTATGAAGTCTTTTTGTGAAGTGTCTGAACAAGTATACAGTATTTTGAATTTAATTTGCAGACTGTTTTTTTCTAATATGTTACAATTTGATTCATGGCAGGTCTAAACACTGAAATTGAAGCTCTATCCAAGGAGATAGAGAAGGCGCAGACCAATCTCACTGATTTGCACAGGCAACTTGGAAATGTGGCAGCCCCTTGGCACGCAAGCATAAACTATGTGCCAAGTCAGGCTACGTATGAAGAGCTTTGCCAGCTCGTTAGCCAAAAGGATCAGGTGGACGAAAAACTCACCGCCCTTCAAGATGCTTTGAAAAACATGTCTGCTGGCGGCGAACAAATGGAGAAAACTAAAATCTCCATGAAGAATCTTGATGCCCGCTTTGAAGTACTCAAGGCCATGCTTGGAGCTGTTGCAATTGAGGTTCAGTCAGCCGGTAAGCTTCCCTCTAGGCTAGACCGATTTCTCTCGCCAATGCGTGAGTATGAGAAAAAAGTTTCAGATTTGAAAACAAAGTTGCAGAAAATAGGCCCAGAGTCTAGATTCTTGAAGCCTATTTATGAAAAGAAACTTGAAGCTTTAAGAAAAAGTCTTGATTCTGTTTTCGCTCAAACTGGTAAGAAACTCTATGACTCGGGAGATTTCAGAGAAGTTCCAGGGGAGAGGGCAGAGGAGATTCTTGCAGAGATGGAAGAGATTCGTTTGATGAAACGAAACTACAAAACCACCTTAAAAGATCAAGCCTCAATAGTAGACCAAGCCCAAGGTTCCCTTGTAAGCATGGGTGCCTACGGAGAGGAAGGGCGTAAACTTAGAGCTCTTCAGACACAAGAGAACCAAATAATGAATAAACTTGTTGAAAAGTTTACTCAATATGGCCAAATTCTTGCAGAAGGCATGGAATATTGGTATGACCCTGATGCTCCTCAAGAGCTAAGAGAGTGTTGTAGCCAAATCTACAACCAAGAAGCCTACATTGATAAGAAGAAACATGAACTTTCGCATCTTATGATGCAACAGGATATTGAGATTCACGAGATGAAACTTTCACAACTTTCTGATCAAATGAATCACTTAAATAGTCAAATTATGGCAATAGAAAATCAAAAAGCCGAGCTTCAGCAAAAGGTGGATACAGAACTGAAGGCGATATCGGATTTAAAGATGAAGCAAAATAATCTTTTGAATGAGATAAGGTAGATGGAGGAGAGGCCGTGCTTAGTGAAATTGGGAGCAAGATAGCTTACTACTTTGAAAATTCAGGCTTTGAGCTAATTACAGCAATTGTTGCATTTCTTTTAGGAGTGCTGATAATTAAAAATCTTCTCCAGCTGGAGAAGGTGGGCGTTTTGGCCTGCGAGATTGATACTGCATTGGTTCATTTTATTCTGACCATTGTCAAGTTTGTGCTGTATTTGTGCTTGATTTTGTACTGCTTATCAACCTTGGGCTTGCCATTATCGGGGTTTGTGAGTGCTATATCGGCACTGACTTTGGCAATTGGGCTGTCTGTGAAGGATTTGATTGGTAGTGTTGCCAATGGCCTTATGTTGGTGACGACGCACCCGTTTAAGGAAAACGATTACGTGGAGATTGATGGCGTTGGCGGGACGGTGAAGGAGCTGACTTTGATGCATACCGTGCTTGCTACACCGGATAACAAGAAAATTATGATGCCTAATTCAAAGGTGTTTAGCTCAAATATTATCAATTATTCGGCTAACGAGTTCAGGCGCGTGGTGATTCCTGTTGAGGTGGACTATAACGCGGACTATGAAGCTGTCCAAAAGTTGCTTTTGAAGGTTGCAAATGCACATCCGTTGGTGTGTTCGGACCCAGCTCCTACTGCAAGATATAACTTTAATGGCGATTTTGCTGTCCACTATGATGTTAAAGTGTGGTGCAGAAATGAAGATTACTGGCCTGTCTCGTGGGATTTGGGGGAGCAGCTCTATACGGCTGTCTTTAATAGTAATATAGATGTTCCGTATCCGCAGTTGACTGTCAGCTATAGGAAGGAGGACTGAGATGGACGCCCTTGAGAAGATGATTTCCACTTGTATTGTTTGGCTTGTTGTTTACTTGGTTTCTCTTTTTATCACCAACAAGACTGGCGTTGGCTCTAATGTGCTAAAGCACGCCTTAAAACGGCTTGCAAAAATGCGTAAACTTTGTGGTAAATTTCAAATGCGTATCACCTCTAGTAGTTTTAGTATTAAGTCTAAGACATCGGTTATTATGCTCAATGAAATTACCAGATGCCAAAAGAGTTTTTTGAGAATTCTTGCCGTGTATTTGTACGACGATAAAACGGACAAAGATGTAAAAAATGCAAGAGATTATATTACAGATATTCCTAACTATTGCAGGCAGGCTTTAATCCTTGCAGCGGAGGGTTCTAATTCAGATATTGGCGATTATTTTAAGCAAATTGAAACTCGTATTTCCAGTGCAGAGAGCCTTATAAAGAAGGCTTTGGAATATGACATTAAAGCTGAAATGCTTAAGATTTGAGAATTGAACAATGGCTTATAAGAAAGCAATCTCCGTTATTTTTCTGCTTATTGTTGTAATTGGGGCTATTGTTGCATCTGATTTACTTGAAGTTGAGACAAATCATTTTACTATAATTTATGATGAATCTTGCCAAGAAAGTGCAGCTTTGATTGCAAGTACTTGTGAAGAAACATATGACTATCTTTGTTCTTTATTTGGTGTAGATCCTTCATTGCATTTGCCAGTTATACTGACTACAAAGACCAAGATGTTAAATGCTTATTTTACTCCCAGTCCTGCAAATCATATTGTGCTATATGATGTTGTTGCAGACAAGGGAAGTCTTACTTCTTTTTCAGAAACTCTACCTTCTATATTCAAACATGAACTGACTCACGCCTTTACCATGAACCTAAGAAGTTCCTTCTGGCAAGCCTTGGCAAATATCTTTGGAGATTACATCAATCCGTCTAACTTTCTTTATTCATACCAGTCCATGACAGAGGGTATTGCCGTTGCAACGGAAAGCCTAGAAGGCTATGGCAGAATGAATGATCTGTATTCCTATAGGATTGTTTATCAGGCAAAACTTGAAGGGAAGTTCCCTTCTTGGATAGAAATTTGTGGTGCAAGAGATACCTATCCTTCTTCACTTTTGCCTTACATCTTTGGCGGAGCCTTTCTTACCTACTTGTGTGATACCTAC
>CAVKHB010000157.1:0-3861 GCA_963656005.1 Coriobacteriaceae bacterium | reverse complement strand
ACCCCATCAGATACCCCTCAAGATGGGCTTAAGACCCCCTCAGATGAGACACAGACCCCATCAGATAAGAAACAAAACCCCTCAGATTTAAGTTCAAAAGATATAAAAGAAAAGATATTATCTTTTTGCACGGATCCAAAGGGAAGTAAGGAAATATTAGAATATTTAGGGTTAAGGGATATAAAAAACTTAAGAGCACAACTAAAGAAGTTGGTTGAACAAGGAAGACTAGCAAGAACAATTCCAGATAAGCTGCACAGCAAGCATCAGAAGTACATTACAATCAAGTAAAAACTTTTCGGAAGGCGACCACCTTCAGGTGTAGGGAATGAAGAGAGGACAAAGTTGTCCGAAAACGATTAAAAATTGGGCCACTTCGGATAATGTTGTCCGAAAACACATAAAAATCACGCTCTTTCGGACATCTGTTTATCCTTTTATGTACTTTTACATTCTCTTACCGGTTGCAAAGTAAAGTGGAATTGCGGCAAGTTGGGCCACAACGGAGACAATTACCATAGCAAAGATGTTTACATCATACAGCACGCCAAGAATCCAACTGCCCAGAAACCAGAAAACCCCAAAAGAAAATTCAAAGACCCCATAACCTGTGGCCCTGCTGACTTTTGGAACAATTGTAGTGACTGCAGCCTTGAGAATGGATTCTTGAGCTCCCATGCCAATGCCCCAAAGTAAGACTCCTACTATAACAAGAGGAACAGAGTCAAACATGAAAACAAAAATAGCAAATGGAGCAGATAATAGGGTGGACCACACCAAAGCCTTTACTCCAATTTTATCGTATAATAGACCAAAGAATAGGGCGGCAACAGCATCTATTAGCATAGCTCCTGCATACAACAAAGGAAGGGCGGTGCTACTGAGCATCTGTTTAGCCTGTACGTGCATGACAATCAGCGAGTAATCAATAAAACCAAAGGCAAAAAGGCTAATGCCTACAATGTATAGAATGAAGCTCTTTTTAACTGTAAATGGCACATACTCTTTAGGCTCAGGCTCAAAATGATCTGGGTTTGGGAATTTGTATCTTGTTATGAGAAGAAGAATTAATGTAATGGCACCTGGAATAGCAAGAAAAGCAAAACAGGTGGAGTAGATTTCAAATTGTGAGCCTTCTGTTTTGAACAACATTACCACGTATAGCAATACAGGCCCTAAAAATGCGCCAATCTGGTCTAGAACCTCCTGAAGGCCAAAGCTCTTTCCAGCTCCTTCTTGGCTTGCGGCGAATGACATTATTGTATCTTTTGCTGGCTTTTTGATTGCTTTGCCTATGCGTTGAATTACCAAAAGGGAGCAGGCTGCAATCCAGCCGTTTTCACCAACTAGGGCGAGGGCTGGAACAGCTAAGACATCTAGCACATAGCCTAAGATTGTCATTGGCCAATAAAGCTTTGTTTTATCTGTAATCTTGCCAAAAACGTAACGCATGGAATAACCAATTAGCTCACCAAGCCCAGACACAAAACCAATGGCTCCAGCACTTGCTCCCAACAGAGACAAATATGCTCCTCTTATGCTTGAAGCTCCTTCATGTGTCATGTCTGAGAACAGGCTAACAATTCCAAACAGAATGATGAAAATCATTGCCTGTGATAGCTTATTTTGATGCTTATTTTTCATTTGCAAAAACCATTTCCTTCCGCCAGTCTTAGCTTACTGCGTTGTACTATCAACAAATACTTATGTCAATATGAACAGCCAAAGCACACCAAAGCCACAAAGCACACCAACGCTCACAACAGCTCGCAAAGCACACCACGCTCGCCAAAGCTCACAAAACCTCTACAAAATATGATTTAAGAAGTCTTTGCAACGTTGAGTCTTGGGGCTGGTGAACATTTCTTGAGGGGTTGCGGTCTCAATAATGTGTCCGTCTGCCATGAAGACTACCTTATCTGCAGCAGCCTTAGCAAAGCCCATTTCGTGGGTGACTAGGAGCATGGTCATGCCACTTTTGGCAAGATTGAGCATTACGTCAAGAACTTCTTTAATCATTTCTGGGTCTAGAGCACTTGTTGGCTCGTCAAAGAGCATGGCCTTTGGGTTCATAGCAAGTGCTCTGACAATGGCAACACGTTGTTGCTGGCCTCCAGAGAGTTGGCTTGGTTTTTGGCCTGCCTTATCCTCAAGACCTACTTTTTTAAGAAGAGCCATTGCCTTGGCCTCGGCATCTTTCTTGCTCATCTTTTTCACCCTGATGGGGGCGAGTGTGATGTTGTCCAGAACTGTTAAATGGGGAAATAGATTAAAGGATTGGAAGACCATGCCTACTTCTTCACGGATTTTACGGATATCGGTATTGGGGGACATGATGTCTACGCCATCTATGAGAATGGAGCCACTTTGGGCGGTTTCTAGCCCGTTGACCATGCGTAGGAGGGTGGATTTACCACTGCCAGATGGCCCGATGATGACTACGACCTCGCCATCGTTGACGGTAAGCGATACATTTTTGACGGCGTTGAGAATGGTGCCGTCGTTATTTTCAAAATCTTTGCTGACGTTGATGATTTCAATTTTAGCCATTTTTGTGGAGCCTCTCTTCCATGATTCCGACTAATCGGGAAAGTACGAGTGTGAGGATGAGGTAGATTAGTGCTACTACAAGCATTGTTTGAAGGGAGAGAAAGGTGCGCGAAATATACTCACGACCGCGCTTGAGGATATCGGAGAGGGCGAGGATGGAAACGAGGGACGAATCTTTGAGCATTGAGATGAATTCGTTACCAATTGCCGGCAATACTACCTTTATGGTCTGGGGAAGTATTACACAAAAGAAGGCTTGAGTCTTAGAAAGTCCCAGTGCTGTTGCAGCCTCTTTTTGTCCTTTTGGGATGGATTGAATGCCTGCACGGATGATTTCTCCCATGTAGGCGCCAAAGCAAATTGAAAGGGCAACGATGGCCGCTACAATGCCTTCTATGTGAATTAATGAGCCCAAAGCATAATATAAGAACATCAATTGAACCAAAAGGGGGATGCCTCTTATGAGCTCAACATAGATACCACAAAGTTGTTTTATGATAATATTCTTAGATGAAGATCCAACCCCAGTGATGGTTCCAATTACAACTGCTCCTAGGATGGCAAAGATGGTACATTCAAAGGTGGTTGGAATCCCGGTGACAACGTAAATGAAAATCTTCCAATACGTGTCTGGCTTTAAAATGCACAGACACAAAAGTAAAGCAACAGCACCGTAGAACGTTAAACGCCAGGACGTAACTAAATGCTTGTTGCTTTTCTTGGGAATAAGAACCCCATCCGTCATTGTGATAACGGGTGGGTTATTTGATATTTTCTTAGACATCTCTATTTGAAACCTAATTAGTTAAGGCCGTATTTTGCTTTAAGCTCTGCAAGCTTGCCCGAAGCTGTAACTTTTTGAATGCCTTCATTGAGGAGGTTCAAAAGCTCTGTATTGCCCTTGCTAACTGCCATGCCCATGTCATCGGAATTCTGGAATGAGCCAGCTACTTTCAATACCTGTGAATAGCTGTCATTGGTCAAGACAAAGTCGTTTGCAACCACGCTATCAAGCACAACTGCATCCAAATTGCCATTGGCAAGGTCTAGGATTGCAGAAGGGGCCTCGTCGTAGGTTTTCACCTCAAGACCTGCATCTTCACACGCAAACTGACAGGTGGTACCAAGCTGAACGCCAATCTTTTTGCCTACAAGGTCTTCCTCACTAGAAATCCCTTCCGTGTCCTTTTTTGTCACAATGGACAGAGAAAATTGCAGGATTGGGGTGGTGAAATCGCAAGTTTGCTTTCTTTCATCATTGATGGTTAATCCCGATGCCCCTATGTCATATTGCTTAGTTTGAATCCCAGC
>CAVKHB010000156.1:0-3900 GCA_963656005.1 Coriobacteriaceae bacterium | reverse complement strand
AACATATTTCCGCACAACTGCTGAAATATGTTAACTTTATGTGTTAAAAAATGTTAATCCTTGTAAGGAAGCACATCATTATCAAAAACTTCTTTCAGTCTGTATCTTACTATTTTGTAGTAATCAAGAGGAATGAGATTCTTGCCTGTGGTTATTTTGTATAATTGAGGATTAGAGTGCTTCTTTATTTCACTAAAATAAGGAACCTCTGGTTCTTTTGCCATTAATTCAGTGTAATGGTCAGCCGAGTATTTAACGTCATCATAGTTTAACTTTAACTCGTCACTTACGGCGTGAAGGGCTTTATCAACGGCAGAGTTTTTCATCTCTTCAAATATAACAACAAGGTCTTTATCTCTGTACTTTTCAGGATTTTCCTTAACCTCTGACCACAAATCTTTTAGTTTTTGTCCCATTTTAGGATTCTGTTTCTCTAGGGTCTCAATCAAAGTATCAATTTCTTTTTCTTTTTTCTTTTGCGTTTCAACATCCTCAAGAAGTTCTTTGCTCTGAGTGTGTGCTTGAATGAGTCTTAGGACATATAAATAATCAATTAGTTCCTTCCCGTATGCTTGCAAAGTATAATCTACATCTGGGCCAATAGGATCATCTGAATCAGACTCTGGTGGAGTGTTATCAGATTTTAATTCATCGATAAAATTACGATACCATCCTGCATAGTCGTTGTAATCTTGAGACGAAAGATTGTAATCTTCTAGTTTTTTTTCTGTCCACTCAAAGTAGCCTTTAATCCTAGCAATTGTAGCATCAACTTTTTGGAAGGCTTTGCAAAACCTTCTCTTTGTTTTGTTGTCCGTTATAGAATTACAATCTTCTGGCTTAGGCGCAATTGCTTTAAGTTTTAGAATTGATTCAATTAACTGTTTTTCAAGTTCTTCAAAAGGAGGAGCAATTATGTCTTCGTTTCCTCCAAGAGAGAAAAGCTTAATTGCGGCATCTATGTCTTTTTTATAAGAATCAGGAGATTGGAAAGTAACTATAAAGCCAATTTTCTTATTCTTATCAAACAACCTATTTGTTCTTGAGAACGTTTGGATTAGTTTATGTGGGGACATTGGTGGTCTATCTATGAATACGGTAGATAGAGAAGGAGAGTCAAACCCTGTTAAAAGTCTATCTGCAACAATAACAAGATCCAATTGCTCCGTCCTTGAATATCTAGAAAAGGACTTTCTTGTTAGTCTTTCTGTAAGGTCGTCATTATATGTATTGATGTCCTGAATATTATAATGCTTGTTAAAAATATGATTATAATCATCAATTGCGGTCATCATTTTGTCGCTGTTTACAGAACCATCAGATTTGTTTTCCGCTAATGAATAGGTTACGGCAACTTTGGGGAAGTCTTGTAGCTTACTCTTTATTTGAGAGTTAATTCTTACCTTTTCGTTCCCGTCTTTTACTGATTTTATCAACTCAAAATATCTTTGTGCTCTAGCAATAGAACCAACAGTAAGTATGGCTTGATAGGTTTTTCCAGGACCATTATTAAGACCAAATTTCTCGGAAGATTTGTTAATGATTGTATCTATTACTCCTAACATGTGTTCTTTTGTGTTATAGATGGAGTAATCTTCATTTACATTGTATCCGTTTTCATCTATTTCAAGTCCTGAAGGTCCAAGCCTTTCAATCTGGAAACCTAAAACAGCTTTGTCGTGTAGGGCATTTTTGATTGTGTATTTGTGTAATGCTTCTCCATAGAGTTCCTTTGTTGTTGCTCCCAAAGAACCTTGATTTTCTACAAAAATTGGTGTTCCTGTGAAACCATACCACATTGGGACTCTAAAGAATTTATTCAATTCTACTTGGGTGTCTTTTGTTACGGTTCGATGACATTCATCCACAACAAAAGCAACCCTTTTACTTTTGATTTTCTGAACAATGTTTTCATTTATCTTAGATTCTTGGCACTTCCTGATAAGGGCTTGGAGTTTTTGAATAGTGGTAACTATCATTTCTCGCTTGTCAGATTTGAGCTTTTTTTCCAAGTCTTTTGAGCTTTCTGTATCAGAAATTGCTATTGAATCATTATCTGCATAGGATTTGAAATCTCTGTTTGTTTTATCGTCTAAGTCTCTTCTGTCTATAAGGAACAATGTTTTATCAAGATTTGGAATATCATTAAGCATGTTTCGTGAAGCCTTATAAGAGGTAAGAGTCTTTCCAGATCCAGTTGTATGCCAAATATATCCAGAAGTATGATGTGAATATGCTTCTCTTATTGCCTGAATTGCTTGAATTTGGTATGGGCGAAGTAGTTTTAATTCTCTATTTGAAGCATCAAGTTGGCAGTAGTCTGTTACCATTTCATGTGCTTGAGGAATTCTTAGAACGCCTTTTGTAAAATCAAAAAGATTTGATACATTCTTGTCTGGATCTTCTTTTTCTGTCCAACAGGTTAAGAATTGCTCTTGCATATTCTCGTTTGCTGCAATGTATTTTGTTTGCACCACGTTTGAAACAACAAACATTTGAATAAGGGAGTAAATTCCCTTGAAATGACCTTCCCTGATGTATTTTTGGATTTGATTGAAAGCTTCAAGGTAAGAGGCATTTTTTCTGTTCTTCAGTTCCATGTGAATAAGAGGCAATCCATTAATTAAGAAGGTTACATCAAATCTTCTATTTAGAGTTTCCGGGTTATCCTTATCTTTGTTAGAGGAAGAGTTGTACTGATTGATAATCTCATAAACAGAGGATCCGCCAGATTTCATGTGTCTGTTAAAGACGACCAAGGGGATTCTTTTATTTTCTCTATCAATGTAGACACTAAAAATGCCGTTTTCGCCTTTTAGTTTTACGCCAGCATCATAAAAACTTGTGCAGATAATCTGGTTTTTAACTCTCCTAAATTCCGCCTCAGAAAGGGGAGTCCCATTGAGTTTATCTCTGTTGTTGTTTTCAAGTATTTTCTTGAGATTTTCCCAAAGATCCTGTTCTGTTTTTAAGTCAGGTCTATACGTCCATTGAGAATCTTCCATAGTTAGACAATTAATTAAATCTTTTTCAATCTGAGTTTCTATAGCCATATGGGACTCCTTATTTGTTGATTATTGCTACAGGAGAGTACTGTTTTCTTTTTGTTTTTCCTGTTTCTTCTAGTAAGCCAAGATTGACCATTTCTTGTAGGACTTCTCTTGTTCTTCTTGCTGATAATTTAAATTCATACGCCATTTCATTTGTAGTGACAGACCCTGCAGAAAGAGCTCTTGAATAGATTGAATAAATCAGCTTTTTAGATTCTTCACGGTAGCTTGTCAGCCTAGAAGAAAGCAGGCTGTTGACGAATTCCGCCGAATTATTGCTGTTTTCCGCCGAATTATTGCTGTTTTCCGCCGAATTGTTATTCTCAGAAGCCCTAGCAGCAATGATTGCTGTCTTTTGTTCAGAGACTGGAGTTAAGAAAATTGTGAACAATGTTCTATCTAATTCTACATTCTCCTCAACTTGAGGCTTTGGAAGTCCAAATTCTTTTGCAGCTTGAATAATTAAAGGAATACCACTTCCTGCTTTTTCTCCATATCCAAGTAAGTTGAACATTTTCATAATGGTCTTATTTCTTGCATCTGAAACACCACCCTTAAACATTTGTTCTTTTCCAACCCGTATGGAACCAGGATTTTCATAAACTATAGAATTTACGTTTTTTCTGATAACAATACCGCACCGGCCAAAATAATCTGCATTAGATAAACAATTTATAAAGGCTTCACGAGTAGCATCATGAAGTAGAGTATTATCAATACGAACCATCCCATCTAGCTTGAAAGGGACTTTAAAGTCCTTCACAAGCTTATTGCTTACTAAAAGGTAGAAGTCAAAAATATTTCCTGTCCATTCTCCAGAAATTGATTGCACCCTGTCTGTCCATCTTAC
>CAVKHB010000155.1:0-3936 GCA_963656005.1 Coriobacteriaceae bacterium | reverse complement strand
GCAACATATTGATATGACGTTCCTTCAAACAACGCCATAGAAAGACCATTTTGTAAAATGGCGTCTTCATTATCACAGGAGCCACTCATTTCATTAAAGACAACACCATCGGGCTTGCCATCAAATAGTCTGATGCCTTCTTGGTAAAAAGAGTTCTTTCTCAATAGTGGCGCAAACACGGCGTCGGAATACAAATCAAACAGGTTGTCAAAATCCTTCTTTAGCGGAGAAGAAAAAGGATACATAGTCTTATCACCAAAAGTCACCGCGTTAAGAAAGGTATTTGGACTGGATTGCTGAATCAGAGAAAAGGGATCTTTGACGGGAAAGCGCACAGAGCCAGAAAGAACGGTGTGCTCAAGAATATGAGCCACCCCGGTATCATCTTCCGATGGCGTAGAAAAAATAAAGCTACAGGTAAGCTCAGGATCCTTGTTTTTGATATGAAAGACCTCCATGCCCGTCTTCTCATGGACATAGAACAAGCCCTCCCCGTTATACTCATCTAATGAGGTTCTTCTAATTAAATCAAACATAAACAGCCTTTAATAAGGAATGAAGGATATCGGCAAGCTTAAAATAAGCTTGTAAAGTGGCCTCCTCTTGCGTTGAGCCAGAGCCCGTGGCATAAATTATTCCACTTTCGTAGAGAGTCTGAAGCCCCTTTGAAATATTGGTACTGTACAAGACAGCCGTACCCTCTACAGTAACAAAAACGCCATTTAAAGACTCTATGGTATTGGTCTGCCCAAATCTGCAAACCAAAAGACAATCACAATCACCCCGAGTTTGCACATAGTCATAAAGCACATCCTCTTCTTGGTCAGAGAGCGCGTAATAAGCCTGAGCATCTGCACCATCTGCAGTCATGCAAAACACAAAATAGTCCGCCGTATTCTTATTGCCCGTCACATAGCCCTTTTCATCATGCTCCAAAACGGTAATTGCAATAGAACCCAACGTGTACTTGCGGTCATACTCAAAACTTACAGCCTTAGACTCCACCAAACTTCTCAACTCGCCCGCAACTTCTTTATCCGTGCTAGCTTCTAGAGCCTTTAGCTCGTCATCAAAATCCAAGCTAAACTTCACCGTACCCTTTCTCACCATGGTGAAATTCAGCGGACTGAAAGCCACATTGCCCAAGTCATCCGTAGAATAGATGAACGCATCACTATAAAGCACCCCCGTGACATCTATAGCCTCATACGCTGCCTTAATCTCCGCCGCCTTCACTTTAGATGGCACCAATACCGATTTTCTTGTCACCTGCACTGTACAAGTTGCATTTTCTTTGTTTTGAGATATCAACGAGATAGAAATGGATTTTAGAATATCTTTAATCTCTTTATAGATGGTGTTATAAGAATATTCCTCTGAAATATAATCCTGCTCGTAGGACAAAACCATGGACTGCAAATAACAAGAAACCCCTTTGGAATCTTGTCCGTCTTTTATGTACTCATCCCCTTGCAAAATCAAGCTTTCAACCTTTGCAGCAGTCTCGTTTTTTCTAATTGTTTCTTCAGAGCTAGCTTCTTTTAGCAACTGGGCATCAGCAACAACCCTAACATAAACCACCATCACGCCTTCCTGATAGGTATTAGTCGTATCACTTATGGAAAGCTGAAATTCATTTATAGTGCCAAGAACACTCAATTCCCTGTATTGTTCCTGCCCAAGAGAGACCCCAAGATAAGAGGAAAGCTGAGAAAGAATATCGGAATAAGCAAGAAGCTCTGCCTGTCTTTCCGTTTCAGCCTTTCCCTGTCCAACAAAAGCCACCTGTGAAGAATCTAAACCAAATTGAGGATGATAAACCCAGAAAGGAAGACCAGAAATACTAGACCTAACTAAGGCCTTAACGGAGGTACACCCCGTAAAACAAAAGGCCATAATGAGGATTAAAGCCATCAAAAGTAGTTTTTTCGTCTTCTTCATAGGCTCAACCCAAATCCAACAAAGGAAGAATAATGTTTAAGATTATTAGGAACCTGAATACAAGACAGGCCAAGTTCCCATCTAAACGAGTCTATAAAATGCCTGTAGGAAAGCCCATAGCAACTTACAAAATAAACCTTCTTATTCAAAAGAATTCCAGCGGTACACCAACCCGTAACACCACCGTCTTCAATGAGTGTAAAATGCGTGTCCCAAAGTTTAGAAAGAACTACGTCTGATTCGAACCCAGCCGTAATATAAACCCCTTCATAAGACTTAGACTTAAAAGAAAAAGCAACGCCGGTAAGCACCAGTGGTTTAAGAGGATAAAGGATGGTAGAAACAGACCATCCAAGACTTACATGGTTCAAAGAAGCCCTAAGAAAAAGTAAATTCTGATTTCCATGATGAGTAAGTTTACTACCCACTTCTACGACTGAACGAGTGCTTATTCTGTCAAAGACCACAACATTTTCATTACTTTTGCTGACAATTAGGATATTGTTGTTCTCATCCTTGAATTGCATTCCAACCTTTGGAAGCTCTTGAAAATCTACAGAAGACACAACATTTCCGTAAACAAAACTTACAGAGGCGCTCCATGCAAAACTTAAAATTGAGACAAGTAATAAGACTAAAACTGCGAGCCTTTTTCCCATATTAAACAGCAGTATCCTTTGCCCACTGTTTGATAATTTCAACAATCAATTGAGCACTATCATTCATTGCATCCAAAGCAGCCCATTCAAATCTACTGTGGAAATTGTGTCCACCAGTGTAGAGATTAGGACAAGGAATTCCTTTCATCTCAGCTATACGAGAACCGTCTGTACCACCTCTGATAATTGCTGTGGTAAGAGGCTGACCAAGAACTTTTCCAGCCTCAAAAATCATATCAACTGCCTTTGGATTTTTCTTTGCAGCCTCTCCCATGTTGAGATAGCTAATCTTAGCATCTACTGTGACCTTTCCACCGTTGTAAAGCATCTCAATAGTCTTTCCAAGATTCTTCAACACTTCAATACGTCTGAGTAACTGGTCGTAATCAAAATCTCTGAGGTAAACAGTAACATCCATGTCTGTTGCGTTTCCACTTGCACTTTGTGCACAGTAGTAACCGTAACGAGCATCCGTTGCCTCTGGGCTTTCTGCCTGAGGAATTGCATTAATGAAAGCTGCTGCCATTGTGAGTGCATTTACCATCCTACCACGAGCAGAACCCAAATGATAAGAAACCCCAGAAAAATGAACCTTAACTGTTGCTGCATTAAAGCATTCCAATTCAACCTCATAGCGTGTTCCGCCATCTATGGTGTAAAGAGCCTCTGCATTAAGGCGTTTTGCATCAAAGAAATCCATACCACAACCTGTTTCCTCATCTGGTGAAAACAGTACTTCAATTGGGCCGTGTTTAATATCGGGATGCTTCATCAGGTAGGTGATAGCTGCCATAATCTCGGAGACGCCCCCTTTGTCGTCGCAACCTAAAAGGGTGTCGCCACTAGAGGTGAAGATTGTAGAGCCCACGTAGCCGTTAAGCTCTGGGTTATCGGCAACCTTAATTTGGTAGTCTGCGTTGAGGATAATATCCTTGCCATCATAGTTTTCAATTACGCGTGGCTTGACGTGATTGCCGTCCACGTCATCAGCCGTATCTACGTGAGAACAAAAGGCAATGGTTGGAAGACCCTTTTGTGTAGCTTCAATGCGTGCAAGAAGATAACCGTACTGATCAAGCTCTACGTCCTGAATACCCAAGTCCTTAAGCTCATTTTCTAGCATGCGAAGAAGATCCCACTGGCCTTCTGTGGAAGGGTGCTTCTTGTCTGCAATTGCCTCGTCACTCATGGTGTCAACTTGTACATATCTTAAAAATCTTTCTTGAATATCTTTTTTGAACATGGCTTGCTCCTTGAGGTTTTTACAAAAACCTTCTTAGCAAAGATTATATGAAATTTTGGATTTATTAGAAATCTTTTTTAGTATATATTCTTA
>CAVKHB010000154.1:0-3941 GCA_963656005.1 Coriobacteriaceae bacterium | reverse complement strand
GAGTTTGAACTTGAGTATTAACCTCTTTAATTAAATCCAAAACAAGACCTTGGCTATCAGAACGAACAACCTCATGCCAAATAGCTTCATAAAGCTGATGAAAGGTAAAAGAACAGCTATGGTTTACTGCAAGTAAGAACACAAGACTTAGAGCCTTCTCTGACAAGCAATACTTGACACCATCCAAGATAACTGTCTCTTTCTCTAAATCAAATATAATACCTTTTTCTTCCAATTCCTGATTAAAGAATTTCAAAGTTGAAAGACTATCTGTTCTAATTTGCCTAATCAAATGAGAAAGAGAGTCAAACCTCTGTGTTGGCCTAAGAAGTTTATAGACTTCAAGGGTAACTTCCTTACCATAAATATCGTCATTAAAGTCTAGAATGTTTACTTCAATGGTAAATTTTTCAAGGTTATCAACCGTAGGACGTCTACCAATGTTCACCGTTCCACACTTGGCTGCATTATCAAAGAAAATTTTTGAGCAATAAACCCCTTCTTGTAAACAAGAAATATCGTCCTTAGAATTAATATTTGCCGTGGGGATGCCAAGGAAATGACCTAGCCCTTTTCCATGAACAACAATACCCTTAATTGTAATTAAAGTTCGATTTTTTTCACTTTTACAGGAAGAATAAGCCATCATTTACCTCTAACACCAAGCTTAAACATTAAATCTAAAGTGCATAATATCGCCGTCTTGGACAACGTACTCTTTGCCCTCAATTCTAAGCTTTCCAGCCTCTTTAACCTTGGCTTCACTGCCATATTTGAACAGCTCTTCACAGCTGTAAACTTCAGCTTTAATAAAGCCTTTTTCAAAATCTGTATGAATGACGCCCGCAGCCTGAGGAGCTTTATAACCAGCTCTAAAAGTCCAAGCCCTATCCTCATCTGAGCCAGCGGTAAAGAAAGTTCTAAGGCCTAGTGTTTCATAAGCGGTACGAATAAGAACGTTCATACCACTTTCTTCAAGACCTGCAGCTTCAAGGAACTCGGCTCTTTCTTCCGCTGTATCAAGAGAAGCAATCTCTGCTTCAGTTTTACCACAAATACAAACTACTGGAGCCTTTTCTTTAGCGGCAATTTCCTTAACCGTCTTAACATAATCATTATCTTGCCCTATGGCACTTTCATCAATGTTACAAACAAAGATTACTGGCTTCATTGTTATCAAATGAAGATCAGAAATCATTGCTTTTTCATCTGGATCTGTGATTATGCTTCTAGCACTTAAACCATCACCAAGTCCTTTGAGAAGCTTCTCGTAAATTGGAACTAATGCAGCAGCTTCTTTGGCGTCTTTAGCAATCCTTGCTAGCTTACTTTGCTTTTGGTATCTCTTATCAACAGTGTCCCAATCTGCCAATGCCAGCTCAATATTTATGGTCTCAATGTCACCAGCGGGATCTATTTTATTGTTTACATGGATAATATCGGGGTTATCAAAGCATCTTACAACATGGGCAATAACCCCAACTTCTCTAATATTTGCAAGGAATTTATTACCTAGGCCCTCACCCTTAGAAGCACCAGCAACAAGACCGGCAATATCTACAAATTCTGTTACTGCAGGAATGACCTTTGCAGTGGGAATAAGCTGAACAATTTTGTCAAGTCTAGCATCTGGAACGTTAACTATTCCAACATTAGGTTCAATAGTACAAAAAGGATAATTCGCAGCCTCGGCAGGTGCGCTTGTCAAAGCAGAAAAGATGGTGGATTTGCCAACATTTGGGAGTCCTACAATACCACAATTTAGTCCCATATAACCCTCCAGTCATGCAATACTAACATCTTTTGACTTATTAGACTAGCTGAGTTTTCCAGCAAGCTGTCCACAGGCTCCCTTGATTGAACGCCCTCTACTGATTCGTATTGTGTAGGAAACACCCCGTTTTGTAAGAGCAGACGTAAAAGCCTTAATTTCCTGCTCTGTTGGAGTTTCATAATCCAGCTCACTGCACGGATTGAAAGGAATTAAATTAACTATCACTTCTAATCCCTTGCAAAAACGTTGCAAATTATCGGCATCGGTCTGAGAAACATTGACATCGTGAATCATGCAGTATTCAAACGTGAAGCGACGACCACTTGCCTTCTGAAAAGCCACAAGCGCATTGCGAAGCTGAGCTAGGTTGTAGGCCTTATTTACAGGCATAAGAGAGGAGCGTTTTAGGTCGTCGGCCACAACCAAAGAGACTGCAAGCTTTACAGGAATTGCACGTTTTGTGAGCTCCAAAATTCCGGGGACAAGACCACAAGTTGAGATTGTAATTCGTCTGTGGCTAAGATTATAGCCTTGAGGATCATGCAAGAATGAGATAGCCAAAAGTACGTTATCTAGATTTGCAAGAGGCTCGCCCATGCCCATAAAGACCACATGAGTTATCTCCTTGCCAAACTGTTGCCAAGCAAGGGCTTTTAAGTGTGCAAATTGCTCAACTATCTCAAAATCGTGCAAATTTCTGGTGAGTTTCAGCGTACCCGTTCTACAAAATTTGCAACCCATTGCACAACCAACTTGGCTTGAAAGGCAGGCAGTTAAATCGCCCTCCTTATCCTTAAGCATAACGCACTCAATAATACTCTTATCGTAAAGCTCTAAAGCAAGTTTAGAATTGCCTTCTTCATCCGTCTGGCTTGCAACAATTTTGCTGGAAAAGGCCGATGGAAAAGATAATTCAAGCCTCTCACGTACCACCTTGGGCAAGTTTGTCATCTCAGAAAAAGTTGTAACATCCCTAACAAGCCAGTCATATATCTGCTTGCCTTGAAAGCGTTTATCTAAGTTAAGTAGGCTTACTAACTGCTCAGGTTTCTTCGCAAAAAGAGAAAAACCTACATTCTCACTTTTTTCCATCACTTACACCCTTAGCCCAACATACTTACAATTGCAATTATGACGCCAGTAATTCCTTCGCCACCCAAAAGGCCACTTGAAACCAAGTTCAAATCCTTTTCCTTCACAGCCTTTGTCTTGGTTAGAATCAGTGCAATTATAGCACCAAGTCCAACGATAATTGAAATTTGACTTGACAAATAAATACCAAGACCCAAGGTTGCAGCAGGAACGCCTACAACATATAGAATTGCACCAATCAAAAGCCCCCAGAAGAAGGCCGGAGAATCCCCAAGACCACTGGCCATTGAAGCCACGGCTTTTGCTTGTGGCGCAGGAAGATATTCGGTACCAAAGCCGCCAAACGTCTTTTTCATCAAAAGCAGTACCAAAACAGACACAACAGCGCCCACAACACCACCAATGGCCTCACCTAAAAGCTGTTGCTTAGGGTCTGTCTTAAGCATATAACCACTCTTCAAGTCGTTCATAACATCGCCAGTAAGCCCACAGGCAACAGCAACTAAGCCAGCTGTCAAAAACAGGGTTGCGGTGGACGGACTAAACACCACATTGGCCAGAAGCATCACCAAAATGCCAAAAACTTCCATGGGGTTAATGCCAGTCTGCCCCGTCAACATCCCGCTCATAAGCGTTGCAAGACACACCCCGCACACGCCTAAAAGCGCCACAGGAAGAGTCATCTCAGTAAGAATTGCCATAGCCAGCGCACAAACCACCATGACAACCACACCTAGCAGAAGGCTCTTTTTTGACACTCCACTAAATACCGATTTCTCTGATTTCCCCTTCTTAAAAGCACCAATTATTGCCTTAATAAAGACACCAATTCCCGTACCCAGCATAAGGCCAATACCAAGGTTTTCTCTGAACAAGGTTGCAGCCGCCATATCAGCAAAAAACCCTGTTGAAATTCCAATTGGAACAATCAAAAGATAGCCTAAAACGGCACCACCAAGCCATAAAATAGCAGGAAGACGGCCTACCATGGCACCAATTGCCAAAGCCATAGGGCTAATCCAAATATTGATTGGTTGAACTAAGGCACTGCCCTTAAACAAAGCAACAACAGAAG
>CAVKHB010000153.1:0-3955 GCA_963656005.1 Coriobacteriaceae bacterium | reverse complement strand
GTTGTCAATAAAATAAGAATAACGCACCAAAGTGCCGTGCTTGGATTTCCTAACCAGTTCACATTTGCATCAATTATACCAAGACTTTTGAAAACATAATTAAGAACGCCGTAATAGTTGTTGTAAATCCACTTCCAAACAACAGTTACCGCAACTGAACCAGTAACAACCGGGAGGTAAAAGATACAACGGAAAGCGCTAAGAGCAACGCTCTTCATTTTATAAATTGTTGATGCAACCCATAAAGAAAAGGCTGTAACAATTGGAACGCTCACAACTACTATTATAAAAGTATTTTTCAACGCTTTTAAGAAAACAGGGTCCTTCCAGAGTTCTACATAATTTTGAAAGCCGATAAAAACATCTGGAATATTAGCGTTTAAGTTGGAATTAAAAAAGCTTGTGTACAAGCATAAAATCATTGGAAATACTACAAAACCAAGAAAAAATACTAAAGAAGGCAACAAAAATAAGTATGCCGATATTGTTTCTTTCCGTCTTATAGCTTTGTTTATGGTTATTGTCTGTCCTTGGGCCATAGTACCTCTAACAAATTAGCGCCCTGTCCCCTTAAGAAAAGGAACAGGGCTAAAAATAAATTACTTGTTAAAACTTTGCGTTAGCTTGTTTTATTTTGCAGCAGCATTTGCTTCTGCTTCATACTTAGCAACAGCGGTTGCAACATCTTCTCCTGCGCCAACTGCCTGAAGCATGTTCCACCAGCAAGTTCTTGCTGTTGCCCAGCCCTTTGTTACCTGATAATAGTCACCAAGATACTGCATGAGAATGTTGTATTCGTTCATGATTTCATTATCTGCCCAAAGCTGAGAGATGTCTCGGCCATCAGCAGCTGTACGAGCAGCAAAGTACTTAGCAACCTTGATAGCTTCTTCTGTCTTTGGTCCATCACACATGAATTTAATGAACTTCTTAGCAGCTTCAATCTTCTTTGCATTTCCATTATTGAAAATTCCAAAGCCCCAAATACCACCGTTGAGCTCTGTTACTCCTGTTGGTGATGGGAAGGACATGAAGGCAATCTCTTCGCCATTATCAGTTACTCCACCACCTGTGCCGTCTTTTCTTGGGAGTTGCTGTCCAATGTTCCAGCAGAAAGCCATCTTCAATGTGCCATTTCTCAAAAGTTGAATTTCTTCGCCACCAACTATTGATGGATCATAAGCAATACCATCTAGCTTGTAGAGAGTCTCAAGAGCCTTGATGTTCTCTGGAGAATTCCAAGTGTAAGCTGTGTGCTCAGCATTTGTGAAGGTTCCACCATAAAGACCGTTAACAAGAACTCTTGTTCCCTGGTCTCCACCCTGACCACCACAGAAAACAGCACCAACTGGAGCCTTGTAGTAAGCATAAAGAGCGTTTACAGCATTGATGAAATCATCTGTTGTCCAAGTGCGTGTCTCAAGATTTACATACTTGTCTGCACCAGCAGCCTTGAAAGCATCAAGGTTGATACCCATACAGTGAGCTGTCATAACAAGTGGATACTCATAGAGTTTTCCATCCTCTGTTTCACATGCCTTGAGTGTTGCTGGAAGAAGTTGCTGTCTGTCTTCTGCATCCAACATGTCAGAAAGGTCTACCATGTAGCCCTTTGCGCCCCAGTTAGCAACAAGTCTTTCTGGTCCTTCCATAATGAGGTCTGGAGCCTGTCCAGCAGAAAGAGCTGTGTTTACCTTATCATCACCATCTGTGTAGGTGAGATACTGTACTTCAACAATAATGCCTGTCTCAGCCGTGAAAGCATCAAGCAATGGTTGAATCGCTGATTCATCTCCCCAATCACCAATTGGATAAGTCCAAAGGGTAATTGTCTCTGGCTGTGTAGCTTCTGTTGCAGCCTGTGCAAAAACACTTGTAAGAGCTACAACAAGTGTCAACAAAATAATTAGAGTTTTCTTCACGGTATATTCCTCCCTTGTGAATTTACAAGGCAACGCCCCAAAAGACCCGCCTTTTCTTAAAGCTTATAGTATGCCGCAAAATAAAGCAAACAAAAAAATCCACGAGCCTTTGGCACAGCTTGGAGTACACCTGCTACAGCCGCTACACTGGCTACACTTCAAGCCACACTTGCTACAGTTGCTACACTGCCCACACTTTGGGCTACACTTGCTACACCCACTACACTGCCCACAGTTCAGGCCACACTTACTACAGTTGCTACACTGCCCACACTTTAGGCTACACTTGCTACACCCGCTACACTGCCCACAGTTCAGGCCACACTTGCTACACCCGCTACACTGGCTACACTTCAGGCCACACTTGCTAAACTTCCCCCCTCCCGCGGCCAAAATCTGTTCCATCCGTTCTCTGATTCGTTCGGGTCGTGTGGGTCGTTGCGGTCGTTGCGGTCGTGTGGGTCGTTGCGGTCGTGTGGGTCGTTCAAACCGTGTGGGTCGTTCCAACCGTTCAAACCGTTCCAAATCCGTTCTCACCGTGAAAATCGTTCCCCGCCCCATATCGCAGAAAAACTGTTCCATCTCCACATTTTTTCCGCGGAAAAAGTGTTCCACCTCCACACTTTTTCTCCCAAGATATTCATGCTCGATATCGGCCTTCTTGCCGCAATGTCAGAACTTGATGCAAACTCCATCTCCCAAAACTGGATGGCAAACATCCCCTTGTGGGCAGTAGAAGGAATGTAACGGACAACAAAGCTCACTCTAACAAATCCTCGATAAATGGCAGTTAACGATACCTTTTTGAAAAAAAACACAAAAATAGTAGCGTTAACTGACAAAAATGAATTCACTTTAGCACAATTCTAAAACCAAGACCTCTTCATACAACTACTGCGATATTTACTATCGTCGTATCCTTTACAAGCGCAGCCTATTACCTTGGAGGAAAAATGAACGACATTAACAAAAATATGCTCTTATCCGATTATTACAGAGGATGGATAAGTTTATACAAAGTAGGTGCCATCAGAGAGGTAACCCTAAAAAAATATGAAAACAGCCTTAAGTGGATAACAACTTTGGTCCCCAATTTAAAGCTGTGCGACATCACAAGAACCCACTACCAACGGCTCATCAACGATTATGCCCAATGCCATGAGCGACAAACCACAATGGATTTTCACCACCAGATAAAAGGAGCAATCCTCGACGCCGTTGATGAAGGCCTAATTGAAAGAGATCCAACCCGAAAAGTAATCATCAAAGGGAAACACCCACGGGAAAAGAAAACAAAATTTTTAAATCAATTTGACCTTCACAAGTTGCTATCTAGCCTAAACTTAGAAAATCAAATCAACTGGGATTGGATGATTCTTCTAATCGCAAAAACAGGAATTAGGTTTTCAGAAGCTTTAGGAATAACTCCCGAAGATTTTGACTTCAACAGACAAGCCTTATCAATCAACAAAACTTGGGACTATAAAGAAAACGGGGGCTTCATCCCCACAAAAAACAAGTCTTCTGTTAGAAAAGTCCAATTGGATTGGCAACTTGTCATCCAGTTTTCAGAACTCACAAAAGCTCTCCCAAAGGAAGCCCCAATCTTCTGCTTCAGGAAAAAAGCCTACAACTCAACAGCAAATGGGGTGTTATCTAGACACTGCAAAGCTTGCAATATCCCGATGATTACTATCCACGGCCTTCGACACACCCATGCCTCCCTACTCCTTTTTGCAGGAGTATCGATAGCAAGCGTAGCAAAACGTCTAGGCCATGCAAGTATGAATACAACGCAAAAAACGTATCTTCACATCATTCAAGAGCTAGAAAACAAAGACACAGACTTAGTCATGAAGTCAATCTCAAGCTTAGTTTAACATTCACCGGCTGCGCACAATGTCAAAAAAACTCAGAGTCTTTTATTTACGCTGATGAAGGGTAAGAAGGGAGTCGAGGCTCTTAAGACAATCTCCAATCTTTTTCTGTTCCTCAACCTTGGGTACTAAAATAGATTCGTTAAGAAAATCTTT
>CAVKHB010000152.1:0-4009 GCA_963656005.1 Coriobacteriaceae bacterium | reverse complement strand
AGACTGGCCCTCTAGCCATTGCACCGTCACCGATATTTCCAATTACAATGCCCTTCTTATGGTTAATCTTCTTAAATAGAGCAGCACCAAAAGCAATAGTTCCGCTTCCACCAACAATAGCATTGTTAGGCATGGAGCCAAATGGAGCAAAGAAGGTATGCATGGAACCACCAAGACCTCTTGAGAAGCCTGTTCTCTTGGCATAGATTTCTGCCAAAGCACCATAGAGAACAAAGTTTTCAGCAGTATCTTTAATGTCCTTGCCCTTAAAGTACTTTTCAACTACGGCATAGGTCTCGCCATCATTGAAATCTCTCATTATCACATCAAGTTCTTTTTCATCCATCTTTTCAATGGCAGACAAGCACTTAGCGATAATTTCACCGTGGCTTCTGTGTGAACCAAAAATCATATCTTCTGGTTCTAGGTTCATGGCCTGTCCAACGCAGGCACTTTCTTGACCAGCAGAAAGATGGGCTGGTCCTCTGTGGTTAAACTTTACACCTTGATAAACACCCTCTTTCTTTATGGTATCAAGCATTGTTTCAAATTCTCTTATGACGAGCATGTCATAATAGACTCTTATAAGGCGCTCTTTGCCATATTTCTTAAGTTCTTTCTTGAAATCACTCTTGTACTGGTTTACAGGAATGTCAACGCCTTTAACAATTTTTGCCTCTCTTAACTCTGCCGGCTTAAAATCCTCTACGTACTTAGACATATCTTTACCCCCTAACTATTTGCATACAAGCATCTTTGATAAGTTCAGAAACACTAGGATGTGGGAACACAACCTCAGCAACATCTTGAACTCTTAATTCAGCTTCAATTACTGCTGAAGCTCCCCAAATCATTTCACTTGAATAAGGACCAAGTAAATGAACACCCAAAATTGCGCCAGTTGCAGCATCAGAAACAACCTTAACAAGACCGGCAGCACGTTTTCCGTTTTCCGCAAGGAATCTGCCGTTTGCCCTCATCTGAACTGTTGCTGTCTTAACCTGCTTTCCTAAGGCCGCAGCAGCACTTTCAGTAAGACCGCACCCCGCTGCCTCTGGGCTTCCATAAACTGCCCAAGGAATAGCATTGTACCGCATAACTTGAGCTCGTTTACCAAAGATATTGTCAACGGCAACATCAGCCATTCTAGATGCACTATGAGCCAACTGACTTTTTGCGTTTATGTCGCCAATAGCATAAATATTTGCAACGTTGGTTTGCATAGTTTCATCAACTACAACGGCACCTCTTTCCATGTGAAGTTTAAGAGGTTCAAGCCCAGCGATATTTGCTCTACGACCAACACTCATCAAAACCAAATCACATTCAACCTTTTCCTCCGCTCCTTTTGAGTTGAGGAAAACAACGCCGTTATCAAGAACCTTGGTAACCTTACAACCAAGATGGAAAGAAACATCTTTCATCTCTCTTCTCATTAGCTTTGAAAAATCTCCATCCATCATTGGAAGAATTTCTGGCATCATTTCAATTACGTCAACCTTTGTTCCTAACAAGGAAAAGAAGGAGGCAAATTCAACGCCAATTACGCCACCACCTATAACGGCAAGGCTCTTTGGCAGCTCGGAGAGCTCAAGAATTTCATCACTGGTTACAACATTTTTACCCTTTGAACCCTCAATTGGAGGTACAAATGGAGAACTACCCGTTGCAAGAATGATGTAATCTGTTTCATATACAGCATCATTGACCTTCACGTGATGGTTATCTTCAAAAATGGCCTCTCCGTTAACCACGTCAACCTTATTGGACTTCATCAAGAAGGCAATACCACTTCTAAGGGTCTCAATAGTCTCCATCTTCCATTTCATGGCCTCTTGAAGATTAAAACCAACTTCCTGACAATGAACACCAAACTTCTCGGCTTCTTTGGCATGTGCAAATTGTTTTGCACTATTGAGTAAGCTCTTGGTAGGAATGCATCCCCTATTGGTACAAACTCCACCCAAATTTTCCTTCTCAACAAGAAGAACCTTTTTGCCAAGCTCTCCTGCACGCTGGGCTGCAACATAACCGCCCGGGCCTGCTCCAACAACTATAAGGTCATACTTCTCCATATCTCTCCCCCTCAAACCGATGCCAATAGCACATCAATATTTGCTATGTTCTCACATAAAGCCTTCAAGAACCTTGCTCCAGGAGCACCGTCCACGGCCTGATGATCAATAGTAAGTGAAAGTCCAATACTAGGACGAGCAACTACTTCTCCATTTACTTCAACATTCTTCAAGACAATTGCACCAACACCAAGAATTGCAATCTCTGGTATGTTCAATACTGGAGTAAAGGTCTCAATTCCCAAGGCGCCAACGTTAGAAACTGTAAAAGTGGAACCTGTAAGATCATCTGGTTGAGCCTTGCCTTCATGGCATAAAGTTCCCATCTTCTTGCACTGCTGACTAATTTCTTTAAGTGTTAAAAGATTTGCGTTTCTTATTACAGGAACCATAAGACCTTTTTCCGTGTCAGTGGCCATTCCAAGATGGACATTAGAGAAAACTCTTATCTTGTCACCAAGCCAATGAGCGTTCATGTTAGGGAACTTTACAAGAGTTCTTGAAACGGCAAACATAATTAAGTCATTTACTGTAATTCCGCCAACCTGTAGGGCTTCGTCAGCATTCTTAAACATTTTTCTCAAGGATTTTAACTTTGTGGCATCGGCATAAGTCATAAGAGTAAGCTGAGCCGTGCTGGTAAGAGATTGGTGCATGCGTGAAGCTGTCACCTTTCTTATGCCCTTAACTGGGATATCTTGGAAATCATTGGCCACAACTTCCTGTGCAGCAGTGGCGCAAGGTGCGGAGCCAGCTGAAAGATCGCTTGCAAGAACTCTTCCACCAATTCCGTGACCCTGTGCTGGGACATTGAGCTTGCCTTGGGCTGCAAGAGCTTCCTTTGCAAGTGGAGTTAGCGGTTGTTGACCAAGCATTGCTGCTTTGACATCTCTTTCAATGACTAAGCCCTTTGGTCCGGAGGCGGCAATTGAGCAAATATCCAAACCGGCTTCATGGGCTAAGTTTCTAGCTCTTGGAGAAGCGTCTGAAGAACCCTGAACTCTTAAAACAGTAGCCACTTCTGGAGCCTTTGGCTGATTTTCTTCCTTTATAGGTGCAGTTTTTGGCTCTTCTTTGGCTTCTTCTTTTGTTTCCTGTGCAGGAGCTAGAGCACTTATGTCCTCTCCAACTTGTCCAACAATGGCAATTGGTAGCATGACAGGAACATCGTCACCTTCTACATACAATAACTTAAGAATTGTTCCTTCAGCGGTAGACTCAACTTCTATGGTTGACTTGTCTGTCTCAACTTCGCAGATTATATCGCCAACAGCAATAGAATCGCCCTCTTTCTTTTTCCATTCAACGATGATACATGACTCAACGCTGTTACCTTGTTTTGGCATAACAATATGAACGGCCATAATCACTCCTCGCCCCTTGGGCTAAAAATTTAAACAGTCAAAACTTGAACTCCAAGTTCTTTCATTTTTTCCAATGCTTCCACGGGAAAGTCCTTATCTGTAATAAGAACATCTATACCTTCAATAGGAAGAATTCTGACAAAACCCTTTTTACCAAACTTAGAAGAATCGGCAACAAGAACAGTTTTGTCCGCTTGAGCACACATGGTTCTTAAGACTTCTGCGTTTTCAGGTAGTGCCGTGGTAAGCCCATGCTCTAAAGTAATTCCATCTGTACCCAAAAAAGCTATTGAAACGTGGTACTCCCTCAACTGTCTTTCTGCTATTGGGCCCACAACCCCTTCTGTTTGTGGTCTAAACTCACCACCAACAAAAGTCACTTGAAGACCAGTGTTTACTCTGGCATAAGGAAGTATGAGGGTACTGTTGGTAACTATATGAAGATTTTTCTTTAGAAGAAGATGTCTAGCAATTAAGGCACTAGTTGTGCCGTTACAAATCATGACAGAATCTCCTTCATTAACCAATTCCGCCGCTTTTTTTGCAATAGCTTCTTTTTTATGTAGGTTT
>CAVKHB010000151.1:0-4066 GCA_963656005.1 Coriobacteriaceae bacterium | reverse complement strand
CGTTGATTGTTAGTGGCGAAATTAAGAATCCTAAACTTAGTAGATTTGCAAGTATTAGTGCATTAACTCTTTCCAGGGACAATGCTTATGCTACGCTCTATGTTTCTTGTCTTTTGGACGATGGTTCTTTGGAGAACTCCGTTAAAGCTTTGCAAAGTGCTGCTGGTTTCATTCAGGCACGTCTTGCGCAGGCGCTTAAGACTAGAAACACTCCTAAGCTCACGTTTGTGGCAGACACTACTGAACGTGAGGCTCAGAAGATGAATGAGCTTTTGGAAAAGCTAAAGTAAACATGGCTTTAGATAGCGTGACGGGCAAAATGGGCAAAAACGCTGTTATTCTTGTAGATAAGGGTCCTGGGATTACCTCTTTTGACTGCCTTGGCAAGGTAAAAAGGCTTGTGAACAAGAAGACGGGTCATTGTGGCACGTTGGATAAATTTGCTCACGGCCTTTTGATTGTTTTATGCGGTAGCTATACTCATTTGGTTAATGCTTTTATGGGGATGGATAAGACGTATGAGGCTGTCATTGAATTTGGCAAGTCCACCGATACTCTAGACCCGGAGGGCGTTGTTTTTGAAACGGGCAAGGTGCCGTGTCTTGAGGTGGTGACAGGAGTTGTACAAAGAATGGTTGGGCCACTTATGCAAGTTCCACCTGCCTATAGCGCAATTCATGTTAACGGAAAGAGATGCTATCAGATGGCTAGGTCTATGAAGGAGTCTGCACAGGTCCTTGAAGGCCTTCCTGCACGCCCAATTACCATTCACGAAGCTACAATTATTTCCTACAATGCTCCGTATTTGCACGTACGCCTGAGGGTCTCAAAAGGTACATATATTCGCTCCTATGCCCGCGATCTTGGACACTTGTGCGGCAGTTGCGCCTACGTCAAAGAGCTTTACAGAACCGCCATTGGCCCCTTTAGCGTAGAAGAGGCCATCCCTTACAACGATATCAGTACACTTACAGCCATAGGTTCTCAGCCCGATAACTTTGGTTTTGATTTTATTAAACGTATTCCTAAAGCTGTTTGTGTTGAAGTGTCTTCTGAGGAAGCTTTTAGACTTTCCAATGGGTCGGTTCCCAAAACAGTGCTCTGTAATGTGCCTGAGGGGTCATTTTTTGCTATATTTATGAGCTCTCAGACCCCCGTTTGCATGTATAGTGTTAAGGAAAAGAAGATAATTTGCCAGTTTCAAAGTGGGGAAGAGTTTAAGTGATTAAGGTAAGTTTTGATACTTCTTTTAAGGCTTCTTCTGTTTTCTCTACTGGCTGTGTTGTTAGTATTGGCGTCTTTGATGGACTACATCTTGGACACCAAACAATTTTTAAGAAAAACGTTGAACTTGCTAGAAAAAGTGGCTTTTTAAGCGTAGTGATGACTTTCTCTGTAAATCCAAAGATGGCAAAGGGTTCCATGAAAAAGATGGAGCCAATTACAAGTGCTTTGGAAATGGATGAAATGTTGGAGAAAATGGGTGTGGATGTACACTGTATCATTGACTTTTCTAGTGATATGAGTAAACTTTCTGGTGAGGAGTTCATTGCCAAACTTTGTACGTTGTGCAGGGTGGAGGCAATGGTTGTTGGGACAAGTTTCCGTTGCGGAAATCCACATGAAAGTGTGGGGCCTTCTGAATTGAAAGTGCTTTTGTCTAGATATACTTCATCTGCATTTCTTGTGGTAGTTCCTTCCGTCATTCTTGATGGCGTTGAAGTGAGCAGCTCCTTGATTCGCAGTTGTCTCCTAACAGGTGATTGGGAACAAGTTTCCAAGTTGCTTGGCAGAGCGTACAGTCTTGACCTGAGGGGAGTTCCTTCTAGGTGGAGTCAAAATCGCCTGTTATTTGACGTCCGCACTCTTGGACGGCTTCTTCCTCCGGAAGGGGTCTACATGGTGGAAGCGACAGATTTTCAAAGTAGGGTGAAAGCCCAACTTTGTATTTCAGAGGACCATTTGGCTCTGGAACTGCCTGTGCGGATGAATCCAAGTGGGATTACATTCCTAGGAGAGTAACATAATGGTTACCAAGGAACAAAAGCAGCAGCTCATCGTTAAGTTTGGTGGAGATGAGAAGAACACAGGATCTACTGAAGTACAGATTGCTTTACTTACAGCTAGAATTAACGACCTTCAGAATCACTTCAAGGCTAATCCAAAGGATCATAACTCTAACCGTGGTCTTTTGAAGATGGTTGGTCAGAGAAGAAGCCTTCTTAGGTATCTTAAGAACACAGACATCAACAGATATCGTGCTCTTATTGCTGAGTTGGGTCTCAGAAAGTAAGCTCAAACTTGACATGTATTGGCTCCGTTTATACGGGGCCATTACTGCGTTAAAGAGGTTCTTTCAAACATGAACCTCTACGAGGGTTGTAAAATCCTCAATCCCTGTACCTTCTTTAAAACTCTTGTTTCAGGCGGCATTGAAACGGGTCTATAAAGAGGGGATTTTGGGGAAAGAAAAGAAGAAAAAAGAAAGAAGTAGAAAGGAAGAAAAATGTCAGAAGTTAAATCAGTTTCAGTTAAACTTGGTGACGATTATCTTGTCTTTGAGACAGGAAAGATTGCCAAGCAGGCAAACGGTGCAGTCTATGCTCATTATGCAGGTTCTGCTGTTATTGCCACAGTTTGTTGTTCGGATGCTCCAAGCGAGCCATTGGATTATGTTCCAGTTTCAGTTGAATATAATGAAAAGTATTATGCCGCAGGTAAGATTCCTGGAGGTTTCCTCAAGAGAGAATCAAAACCAAAAGACAAAGAGATTCTTGTTAGCCGTCTTATTGACCGTCCTATGAGACCTTTGTTTGACAAGGCTTTCAGCCGTGAAATTCAGATTGTTCCTACAGTTGTTTCCGCTGACCAAGTCAATACTCCAGATGTAATTGCTATTAACGCTGCAAGTGCTGCAGTAACTATTTCAGATATCCCATTCAACGGTCCTATTGCTGGTGTTAGAGTAGCACTGATTGATGGTGAGTATGTTATTAACCCAACCTTCCAGCAGATTGAGAATTCTGATCTTGATATTGTTGTTGCTGGAACTCGTGAGGGTATTACCATGGTTGAAGGTGGCGCTCATGAGGTTTCTGAGCAGAATATGCTTGATGCTATTGCTGCAGCCCAGCCAGTTATTACACAGCTTTGTGATGCTCAGCTTGAGCTTAGAAAGATTGCTGGAAAGGAAAAGCTTCCTGTTCTTGAAATTAACGAAGATCTTTCTTGGCTTGATCCTATTCGTGAATATGCTAGACCTCTTGTTAAAGAGGCTTCTTTTGGCAACAGCAAGGTTGCACGTCATGATGCTCTTGCTAAGGTTCAGGCAGATACTCTTGTAAAGTATGCTGATGAAGTTGCTGCTCATGATGATGGTAAGGTTCAGATTGCTAAGCTTTTTGATGATCTTGCTTATGAGATTTTGAGAGCTTCCATTCTTGAGGATGGTGTTCGTGTTGATGGTAGAAAGGTTACAGAGATTAGACCTATTACTTGTGAGGTTGGCGTTCTTGCTAGAACTCATGGTAGTGCTCTTTTCACAAGAGGAGAGACTCAGAGCCTTGCTGTTACTACTTTGGGCACTGTTCAAGATGAGCAGCTTTTTGACAACATTGATGGAGACAAAAATTACAGTAATTTCATGCTGCATTACAACTTCCCTCCATATTCTGTTGGTGAGACTGGTCGTTTGACTACTGGCCGTAGAGAGATTGGGCATGGGCATCTTGCTCAGAGAGCTCTTCAGGCTGTTGTTCCTTGTAAGGATGAGTTCCCGTACACTGTTAGAGTTGTCAGTGAGATTATGGAATCAAATGGTTCTTCCTCAATGGCATCGGTCTGTGGTGGATGTCTGTCTTTGATGGATGCCGGCGTGCCAATTTCAAAGCCGGTTGCAGGTATTGCCATGGGCCTCATCACGGAGGGTGCAGATTACAGCAAGTATAAGATTCTGTCCGATATCTTGGGCGAAGAAGACCATCTTGGTGATATGGACTTCAAGGTAGCTGGTACTCGTGATGGTATTACTGCATTCCAGATGGATATCAAGATTGCTGGCGTTACT
>CAVKHB010000150.1:0-4101 GCA_963656005.1 Coriobacteriaceae bacterium | reverse complement strand
GTACACTTTCATATAGCAAGCATTTTTCTGCAATTAGTAGCATAATCGCAGTAAAAAACCGCTCTAGAACTCAATGCCAATTATTGCCTTGTCATAGAGAAAAGATTTCAAAGGTTCTTTTTCTCCCGTTTGATACATGAGAAGTAGCTTTTCATTAAATTCCTGCATATTCTCGTCTTTAATTATTATCATTCCGCAACCACTATCAAGTAAAAGTTTATTCGAGGAGGCAAGAGCTGTTCTCTTATTGCCATCCCAAAATAGTTGGTTGTAAGTAATAAAGCAGAACAATTCTAGAGCTTTTTCTGTTGTAGGCATGTATGACGATAGAATTCGCCTAATAGAGCCTTCTACTTTTTCTTTTACAGGAATTGAAGGTTTATAAGTACATCCAGAAATACCCACAGAACCGGTTCTCAAGACTCCCCACTCTATGGCTTCATCTCTTGCAATCAAACTATTGAGTTTACAAATATAATTAAAATCAAGCTTTTCTTTTGCGTTATTAAGAATATAAACCCAGGCATCTCTCATGTTCCTGATTGCTTGAATATCTTCTAAGGATACGTTAGAAACATTAATACCATCAAGAATTGTCCTTGTTTGAGGAAACGTAACAGCCCGTGCTTCCATTTTCATTCCGCAATAAACATTTTCATCCCATCTCTTTTTCGCAAGAAAAAAACTTTGCCTTTCATCAAGTTCATATTTATTGGGGTAACGTGTACAGCTTTCTGAAACAAGCAAGTCTTCAACTGTTGTGTTTAGATATTTTGCCAATGTAAAAACAGTTTCAGCATTACACTTGCCAAGAGACTTTTTCCCATTCACTAACTCGCTTACAGTTGAGTATGGAAGTCCTGCTTCTTGAGCAATTTGCGAAACCTTGAGATTATTTTCTTGTACATACTGCTTTATTTTCATGGTCATATTGTAACTGAATTCAGTTAAATATACAAATATAATTAACGGTATAGAGTTTTATAAAAAAGCAGTTTGCACGAAAATACAAGTAAAAACTATTAAAGAGCCTCAACCGCTTGGGCAATTTCATCCACGATACTCTCGGGGGTTCTTCCTTCAGTATCAATCACTAAATCTGCAGTTGAGGTGTCATCATTATCAATGCCATAAATTCTCTTGTATCGTGCACTGTCATGGCCATCGCGTCCCTGAGTCTGCTTTAGACGCTCCTCATAAGAGCCACCCTCACGCTTTGTAATACGTCGTGCCCGCTCTTGATCCGAAGCCTTCAAATACACCTTGAAATCGGCATCTTTAAGCATCCAAATTGCAAGCCTGGAACCCAAAATGCAATTATCTTTTTCCATGGCCATCTCAACCTGGCGTCTATCTAATTCCCTATCAATATTGTCATCCTTCTCCGCCAAGGCACAAAAATCCCAAAACTCCATATTGCGTTCTTGCGCCATTTGCCTAAACGTGAAATTGATAAGGTCATACCCCAAACGCTTGGCCAACATTGTAGACACCGTGGTATTTCCACAACCACTCTTCCCAGAAATTGCAATTCTCATTCTATATTCCTCACCTGCTCCCTGATATTTTCAAGGCAGTCCTTCATATTCACCACCTGCAAATTGACTTCCACCATTTGGCTTTTTGACCCGATAGTATTAATCTCCCTATTCATTTCTTGGCTAAGGAAGTCCATACGTTTACCCACAGCCTCAGAGGAAGCTAGCAGTTTCCTAAACTCTGCTATGTGGGTTGCAAGCCTCACAGTTTCCTCGTTAATTGTAAATCTATTCAGCATGACAGCAACTTCTGTAAGAATCCTGTTGTCATCATATTTCTCATCGCCAAGCATCTCATGAATTCTATTTACAAGATTAGTTTTAATCATCTCATCAAGCTGGCCAACATTGGCTTTTACCACCTGCAAAGAAGCCTCAAGGCTATCAATCATTGCAGTTAAATCCCTACAAGTAGCCTCACCTTCACGCCGCTTAGCCTCTTGGAATTGTTGCATAACAGACGAGCAACAATAGTCTAATCCTTCACGATAGGCCTCAATTTCATCTGCTTTAATGCTATTTAGGACACCGTCTTGAGAAATTATGTCTGTCATGTTAACAACAACTTGCACGCCTTTTTCTTGAGCAAGCCTTTGAACAGCATGTATTGCATCTAGGTAGGAACTGGTCAAATTTTCATCCAATTGAACCTGCGCATTGCTCTTAAGATTCTTAATTCTAACGGAAACATCAATGTGCCCGCGTTGTGCATATTTTTTTATTGTTTCTGTAAGTTCAGCTTCATATGGACTCAAAACAACAGGCGCATTATAGCTAATTTCCAAATACCTATTGTTGTAACTTTTAAGCTCCATGGTGAGAATATAAGAATCTGTTTGGTATTCAGCATACCCATAGGCTGTCATGCTTTTCATATAAATTCCTCAAAAACGTTCTTATTGGCGTAAAAAAATTCAAATTCTGAACAGACTAAAAGAGCTGCCTTAAATATTGGCAGCTCCTTGTTTCCAAAGCCGTTAAGACTAATTACTTACTAAGCTTTGCTTTGCACTGTTTGCAAACTTTCTTTGTCTCACCATCAACAGATGCTTCGTAGAGAACCTTAATTCCGTCTCTCTTGCAAACTGGGCATTCACCACGTCCGCTGTTAGCCTGTTCTCTAATACCTGTACCTCTATGTGCTTTTGACATATCGCCTCTCCTATAAATGTATTTCAGTTTTCAATTTGTGGCGCACCACTCTGCTGATTTTAGCCGTCAGGCGCCTCTATGTCAATAAACGCCGTTAAATACGAATAGTAAAGGCCATTGCTAAACTGAAAGAATCTCCGTTATCAAGACCTTTGTAGAGGGAAACGGGGAAATGGGCATTTGCATAAAGTTCTACATTGCTAAGCTGTGCTCCAAATCCAATAGAATGAGTTCCCAAACCAAAGGCTTTAAACTTGGCTTGATAGCCTGTTCTCAGGTAAAAACCATAGTTCTTCGCCAGCATAAGAGCGGCTTCAACACCAGCACTCAACGCTCTAGTTTCACTTGTAAAAACATTTTTAATTTCAAGACCAGCACTAAAGTTTACTAGGTTCAACCTACCCCGCTTTGCATACTCGTCTAAAGCATAATAGATGCCTATTCCGGTCTCCGATATGAAAGAATTCCAGCTAATTGATGTTTTTGAGCCATTGTTGTCCAAAATATTGTCACACAAAAGACCTATAGAAAGTCCACCATATTTAAACATTAAACCTAGGTTAATTTGGAGAAATTCACTGTCCAAAAGCCGATCATACGAGGAAAGAAAGGTTTGAGCAAAGAAATCGGCAAGGGCAGTATCTTTATGGATAGGAACGCTGGTTCTTTGCTTGCTCGAACCACCAGAAACACCAATACCAGCACTAAAATTCCCAAGGCCAGCAGAAAGGTTCAATTTAATTTCAGATTGCTGATAAATATTATAATACTTAACATCCTCTGCTTCCCCATTAAGCTGCACGTAGTAGTCAAATCCAATACTGAAAGAAATCATCTTTCCAATAAAGGAGGCATTAAAGCCCGATGCCGGTAAATTAGGAAAAGTATCTCCACTATTTGGAAGAAAAGAATCCAAATACTGTCCGTTTACAACAAACAAATGGTCTTCATCAAAAAAATAAAGAGATGCAGGATTAATGACAGTTGGATGTCTAGTGTCACTTACAGCAATACCTATTGAACCCATAGCCTCAAGACGAGCATCGTCAAAATCGGCATAAATGGGAAGAAGAATTGCAAAAAAGAGAACTAAAAGAACAGCTGTCCTTATGTGTTTCACCCCTTATCTAGTCTCCAAAGCACGAGCCAACTGATCTGGACATGAAGTGTCACGTGGCCCGCAATGAATGCCCTTAAGCCTATCAACAACATCTTGAGCCTTCATTCCTTTGCAAAGAGAAACAATCCCTTTGTGGTTGCCATCACAGCCACCTTCAAATTCCACCTTCTGGACAACATCCTGATCATCCAGCTCCACCTTAATTTTTCTAGCACAAATGCCACTTGGTGTATATTCAATTTTCTTCATGCCTGAAATATAACAGAAAACGCGTTCGATATCCACATGATG
>CAVKHB010000149.1:0-4117 GCA_963656005.1 Coriobacteriaceae bacterium | reverse complement strand
CCCTTTGTTGAAAGTGGCGTCTTAATCCCTCTAGGAAGTAGCATATACGACAAAATGGATGCCCTTTTCATCATGGCAGGAAAAGGGTTGCCCAGCACCTCTAGGCCATGGACGGTAGCTCAAGCTAGACATGAACTCCTTCTCATAAACCCCAGCGAACTTTTCCCAGAAGCGACCTCCCAAGAAAAGTCCGCCCAAGGAACCCTCCCAGAAGAGGCCACCCATGAAAAACTCGCTCAAGAATCCTCCCAAGATCTCCTTCAACTCTACAACGAGCTTTACACCTATCTCTTTACAGAAGATAAAAATACCCTCTCACTCACTGCCACCATCTCCCCAGAAGCTTACCTTCACACCAACACGGAATACAACAGGGAAGAGTACTGGCTCTACGGCTATGAAAAAAGAAATCACATAGCCTCGCTTAAGCTGGACAATAGCACACACGGCATCTACGGACACCTGGAACTCTCTCTAGGAAAAGGCATGGTTGCAGGAGAAGATGCCACCTCCGCCGTCACCATCAAAGAATACGTGGAGAGCCTAGGCAAAACCTGGGCAGGCGTTGGCACCCTGATAGACAAAGACGAAGGCGACAAATTCAAAGTCATAGCCACTCAAAAAAACTACACAGAGCGTTTTTCCTTCAACCTGCCATCCCTCAATAATGCCGACATGAATGTCCCTCGCCGAGCATATCTACTTTGGTCAAATAACTTTATGACACTAGGAATCTACAAAGCACAAAAGAGTTGGGGCTACAACAAAGGAGGCAATTTCATCTTTGACAGCCACAACGACTATTATTCCTGGCTCGGCCTTAAAACCTACTCCAAGAACTTCAATTTTGAGTATTCCCTCGTATTTCCAGAAACCTACAGAGGCGGAACCAATTACTATTCAGAAGATGGCGAAAAGTACAGACGAGTCTTTGCCACTCACCAAATAGAATTCCGACTCTTTAACAAAGCCAACATAGCCTTGAGCGAAAACGTAATGTACAGATTCAACGGTTACTTTGACCTAAACCAGCTCAACCCAGCAACCATCTACCACAACAACGTCAACAATCACCAATTCAACGCCCTAGCCCACGTAGAGTTTGAAATCTCCCTACTTCCGTCCTTACTACTTTACGGGTCATGGGTTTGCGACCAAGGATCCTTCCCGGGCTTTGAAGACAAATCAACAGAAGACCAAGCCATGGGCTACTCCCTTGGCCTTGAGTATGATACCTTTATATGCAAAGGAATTGCGAGATTTTCCATTGAAGGAATTTACACCAATCCAGCCCTCTACAGGCCAACACCAAGCTCGGACTTCATCATCAACTACAACGCCATCAATGCCGACGACTACTTCCGCTACCCATTTTTCACCTACATTGGCTATAAATACGGCGGCGACACCATCAGCCTCCGAGCAGACGCCAACTACCGCAAAGAAAACTGGTATCTCTACTCCAGCCTAGAGCTCCGCTTTGACGGCGAATTCACCCTCTACGACGAGTACAACTCCCCCATGCTCTTAACAGCCCCATCCGGCGACTACGACACCGTGCTCACCTTCAATATCGGGGGAGAATACCGCACCACGCTCTGGTCAGCCCTCCCCCTCAAATTCTTCGCGGACGTCACACTCACCAACAGCGCAAAACGCGGCTTTGACGCCCAGTTCGCCCTAGGCGGCGCCATCTCTTACGCCATCGCCACAAACTGAGCGCACTCAACATCCGCCCCCTCTTCCTCTATCCCGATTTTCTTTAGAAGGAATAACTTACACTCAAAACCATTTGCAAATCTTGCTGCTTAACATCCTTCACATTGCCGTAATTATTGATGTTGATATAATCCACTTCCGCATAAGCACTAAGCGCCTTGGTAATAGCATAAGAAGCATTAACACCAAACACAGTAGTGTATTGAACAGCATTTCTCACTTTCTGAGCATCCGGATATTTATCGTTTCCCGTAGTGTGCTTCTCCGTTGGAGTATTCTTGTTGTACTTAACAAACTCCTCATAAGAGGCACCACCAAAAGCATCCCATTGAGTCCAAAGATCGTGGGTTCCATGAGCCATAAAGAAGACATTTCCGCCCAACTTAAACTTAAAATCGCTAGAAACCCAATTCACCTTAAGGTTGCCAACTAGAGCATCAGGCCCATAAGTGTAACCCAAAGCATATTCATCGTAACTAATTGTATTAGTAGAAGAACTCCAGTTTCTAACAGCAACCACATAATTCATGCCGTAGGAATCTACAGATGAGCCGTATTCCTCAATATCTCTCAGATATAAATAAGGATCGGTCTTGGCAAATTCCAAAGAAGCATGGAGGACACCACCCTTAAGCGCAAAAGCCCCTTGCAGCCCCAGGAGGAAGCCAAAAGCAGATGGAGCATCCTTGTATTCCGGATTTGGGCCCTCTTCAATCATTGGAAAGGCCAATTCATCGATTATGACCTGACCGTAGACGTTGAGTCCCTTGGTGATGGTCCAGTCAGCTTCAAAAGCCAAAGTGGAGTTTGAAGTAGGCTTTGTGTAATTGTTATGGTTAAAATTGACCGGATTCAAAGCCCTAATATCAATAGTATTGTCTTCCGACATATACATCAGCCCTTCTGTTAAAGTCAGTGTAAGTTTATCGGAGAAGAACCTACCCTCAACTCTATGTGCTGTATAGAATTTCAAGCCTTTCGTTGGCCCATACTTCTCAGACCCTGTAACATCATTTAAGCCCTGCCACGTATGTTTTGTTGCAGATCTTGTGTCCCAATAATTCATTGGATGTGGGAAGAAAGAAGTCAAGAAAGTGTATTTATACTTATTAGAATAAGTTGTGAAGCGCAACATATCGTGGTGTGGAAGATTGTCGCTTATAGTAAGATTGCCAGTAGTACCAGCGCCCCAAGAAATCCTATCTCTTCCAAACTGAATACTCCAACCGTCACCACCAGCAGCCACAAAGGCTCTATTGGGGTAATTGCCATCTATCAAAGCTGGCTCAAACTCAAGATTTTGCAAGAATAAAATGTTTGAGCTAAGAGAATTAACACCAAATTCCTTTGAATAATCAGAACCCGCATGAACAGTATTTTGAACATTAAGCTGGAACAAAGCATAGAAATGCTTTACCGCCCAAGTTTCCCAATTGATAGTAGCAAAAGGCTTTTGCTTTGAGGAATTGTAAACCCACTGGTCTCTGCCCTGAAAAGCTTTTTCCTTAATGCTCGATGTCGTAAGAGTCCTCTCATACCCATCCGTATTTGTATGGTAGTAAAGTTCAAGATTAACATCCCCAGAGAACTCAATATCAATTGAAGACGTCTTAATTTGATGCTCAGCCAAAATACTACTCTTTGCATCCTGAAGCATCTTAACCAGCACCTCATTTGAAACCTCCCCCTCAATTTCAACAATCATCTTAAGAAGCTCATCACCACTATAAGGTGCCGTTGTGGAAGGAAGGCTGTGTCCTTGGCACAAGTACACATACTTTATAGCCTCATACTCTTGGCTCGTAGTAGAATAAATCTTTTGAAGATTAGCGCCCTCCCCAGTGACCACAGCACTGGCAGCATACAGGTTCACCGCCAACATCAAAACACAAAGCAAAACAGCAAAAATCTTTTTCATCCTAATTCCTCCAATCCCAGAAAGAGCCATGCCCCAAGTCATGCTCTAAGAGCCATGCTCTAAAACCTAACTCAAATAATAAAACATCTGTTTTAGAATATCAAACACCAAATTAAACACCAAGTTACCACTTGAAAACGCCACTTGAAAAAACAACTTGATAACACCACTTGAAAAAAACAAGCATATCAATCAAAAATATAGCAAGCTAAGAGCAAACTAAGAACAAACTAAAAGCAATAGGAGTCAACCATGCAAAACAAAAAAGCCGTTCTACTTACAATAATACTTATAAGCCTACTTTGCCTTCTCTCTTGCAAATCCGCACAGAAAGAAGCCCAAAACCCTTGGTACACCTACTCAGGCGCATCCTTATACGTCAAACTCGATGCCAACTACACCACTGGCTACCAGTGGACCTCCACAATCGACGGCACCTGCCTCCAACTCGCCCAAGAAAACTACACCCCGCACGAAGCC
>CAVKHB010000148.1:0-4118 GCA_963656005.1 Coriobacteriaceae bacterium | reverse complement strand
CCCTATCCTTTAGAGGCTCTGCAAAGATTTCCCGCGGATGCACTAACGTTCTATTCACAAGCCCAATAGAAACAACATTAATGCCCAAAAGCTCATGAGCCCCGTTGAGCATCACGCAAATAAAATGCTCTTGTGGCCTTGCACCATAATGTCTAATTGCCTCAAAAACAGAATAAGGCTCATTCATGCTCTTGCGTCGTGTGTACGTCATTCGTCGTCCAAACTCCAAACAAGCGCAAATGGTAGCAGCCTTAGCTGGACCAAGCCCAACAACCTCTTCTAAGTCTTTTGGAACCACACCATTTTTTCCCTTTAGATCAACAATCTCAAGAATCTCCTGCGCAAGATCTTGCACCGGCCTATTCTTTCCACCAGAACCTAAAATAATGCATAGCAGTTCCAAGTCGCTAATGCCTAAAGGGCCACGCTCTTGCATACGCTCACGTGGCCTCTGATTTTTAGGCATGTCCTTAATAGATTTGTACTCAATTGGTTTAAACGTGTATCTCATATTAATTAATACAAAATTTTCGTCAAAACCAATTCATTTAGATCTGAGACTCGAAACAATCGGCCATAGAAAGGCCAAGTTAATCAGCGTCTTTGACTTCTGCCTTTACTTCAATGACAGTTGCATTCTTTGCAAGTTTGCGCAATCTAAAGGCCCAAACAATAGATACAATACCTGCAACAGCAATGATAATTCCAATAATCTTTGCAAATGTAGTTAAGACAGCAGTTGGATTTGCAAATAACAAGATTGCAACCAAAATACTAATCACACCTTCAAAGATAAAGTGATCAATAGGAACACCTGGCAGGAAAGTGCGAGCAGTTGCTGCATTCTGGAAAGAAACAACAGCAGAAAAAACTAGCCCAATAGCAAAGGCATAAACTAGGATGGTAATAGCCGTCTGTGCAACAAACATTGGAACTAAAACAGCAGCAAGACCAAGCAAGGTAGTAACAAGACCTTTTACAATAGCCAAAGTCTTTGTTGTTGAGTCAAAATGCCAACGCTTGATGCTAAACAAGGTATAAAGACCATCACTCATAGCACCAAGACCTGCGGCAATCATCATAATCGTCACAAAAGAGTTGCAATAGATGAAAATAAGAACTCCCAATGCAATAGCAAGGACTCCCAAAACCAACATAGCCCAAAATTTTTTTGTTAAACTTTTCAGTGACATAATAGTCCCTCCCTTACTGAACAATTGAGTAAGTTTCCACTTCGAAAATTAAAAGAGAATTAGGTTCAATATTTCCCACAGCATTTGAACCATAACCAATATCGGGATGAATGTAGAAGATGTAGTGTGAGCCTAGAGGCATAAGTTTACAGCCCTCTGCAAAGCCTGCAATAACGCCTGAAAGCGGGAAAGAAGAGTGCTCACCTCGGGCATAGGAGCTATCAACCACCGTGCCATCCAAGAGGGTCAGCGAATAGTCCAACTCAACGGTATCCGAGTCCGTGGGCTGCACGCCAGTACCCTGAGATATAATCTTGTACTGCAATCCCGATTCCGTTGTATAGACTCCTTCGTTCTTGGCATTCTCTTCCAAGAAGGCCTGAGCTTTCTGCAAGTTCTCTTCAGCTAGCTTTGCCATGCGAGCAGCATAATCTTCACTGTAATCGTTGATGATTTTTTGCATTTGCTCATCCGTGTAGAGAGGAGTCTGATTATAGTAATCGTAATAGCCCAAAGCGCCAAAAGTATCGTCTAGCTCTGAGTAATAGTAGTACTTGTAATAGTAGTAATAATCGTTTGTGACATAGCCTACAACGTAGCTAAACTGCTCCAGCAAGGTGGAAGGAATATTCGTGCGAATATCGGCAGCAAAAACTGCACTGACAGCCAAAAGAAGAACCAAAAAAGTAATAATAGCCTTTTTCATCTTAAAATCCTTATCAATGCATCAATAATAAATGCAACAATAATATTATTGCCTGTTTGGTTTAGTTTCAACCTTAAGCAGAACTTTGCACATAAAAATAACACAAAGTAAGCAAATAAGAGCGCCAAACAACGCGCCAGTGAAATCGGCAATCATATCCAAGTAATCAAAACACCTGCCAAAATGGGGCTGAACAAACTCAATTAGCACCCCGTAAAAAAGAGATATCAACACGGGAATAGTGCCACAAGGCAGAAGATTCTTGAAGTTAGAGCCTTGAAAAAAACGTTTACTAAAGCCCAAGGCCAAAAGCGTTAAGGAAAAAGAGAAGCCCGCATAGGCAATAAAATGTTCAACTTTATCTACATTTTTGAAGCTAATGGGAGACTCTATGCCATTTTGAAGAGAGAGATAAGTAATTAAGACAAAACAAATTAAAACAAGTGCAAGTCCAACCCACTTAACAATTGTCTTCAACGTTTCAAACTTCATTTGGACAAATCTCCTTGCACAAATCTCCTTGAACAACCCCCATTTGCCTCATTTGCGCCTCAAGTTTGCGCAAAAAAGTATTTTTATCTGCAAAAGCTCTAGGACTAGCCAATCTGTGGGCTGGGGTTTCGCAAACAAGTCTTTCAATAACAATATCAGAAGGGATTCTTCTCAGAATATAAATGGTACTTGCAATGTGGCGTGTCATGCAAGGTGCCGTCACCTCTCCCTGCAAATACTTGTCGTACAACTTTGTTCCCGAACAAATATTTAAGTTGTGAATTTTAATAGCATTAGGATGCACTTGATTGATAATGGCAATGGTCTGGTCTAACTGTGCTTTTCCCTCTCCAGGAAAGCCAGTAAGAAGGTGAACACAAAGCTCAAGACCATGAGCCTTAACCTTATTACATGCTTCTAAGAAACAAGCAACATCATGGCCTCTTTGCATGTCCTTTAAGATTTCATCATTACCACTTTGAAGGCCTAATTCTACACAGACAGGCCAAAATTTATCGTTATAAGTGGAAATTAGGCCAAGATTTTCGTCATTTATACAATCTGGCCTAGTGGAAATAATAAAGCCTTCCCAGTCATAACCAGAGAGGGCATAGTCATAAATTTCCTTTAACTTTTCAACTGGAGCAAAGGTATTTGAGAAAGATTGAAGGTACAAAGCAAAGTGCTCCACCTTGTAACGTCTGGCAATAAAATTTCGTCCTCTTTCAATCTGATCTCTGATGCTTTTTTTTGTCAAAGCATCCAAGTAGAAAGCTTCATCCCTGAATAGAGCCTTTCCCTTTTCTTGATCTATTCCTTTTTCAAAATCACTGTCGTGTCTAAAGCCACTTTCTTCTGTTCTAAGGTAGGCTGCCCTAGCTCCCTGACTATCACAATAAACACAGCCATCTGTACCTTTAAGGCCACAACGGTTAGGACATGAAAAGCCAGCATCAACACCAACTCTAAAAACCTTATGTCCAAACTTTTCAATTAAGCTCGAGGAATATGTCTTGTATGGGGCATCACAGGGGGTTGTTTTTTTTACATCAGCCATTGCAAACTCATTTCAAACTCAACTGAAGTGGCTATCCAAAATCCACCTATTGCCGTTTATGAAAGCCTTGTGGTCTAGTTCTTTCTTTGAAGGCAGTTGAAGGCCATTTATCCAAAGAGTTTTATCCGCACAGGCAACCCCAATGCCTCTATCCTTTCTAAAACCAACAACAGAACCAGGTTTAACATCAATCAAAGGTTCTTCTTCAAGCTCGTCAAAACCACCCCATACACTTGTAATTAAAATTTCCTTGTCATCTGCAAAAGCAAAAGCCTTTGGCCATGGATAGGAAGCCCGCACCAAACAATGAAGTTCAAAAGCTGTTTTATTAAAGTCTAGCTTACCATCTTCCTTTTGAATCATTTGACAATATGATGGCCTATCTCCTTGGGGAACTGCTAAAATTTCATGACATAGTGCAGGTTTTAGGACATCAGGAACAAAGTTAGCAGCAATTTCAGCTACCGTTTGAGTCAACGTTAAAGTAGTCTCTTTTCCCGTCAAAGGAAAGCGCTCTACGGCCCACAAATCACCCTCGTCCATCTTCTCCCCAATGGACTGCAAAGAGATAGCCCCCTCATGAAGCCCATGCAAAATAGTAGCTTGAATAGGAGAAGGTCCCCTAAAAAGAGGAAGTGGCGATGGATGCACGTTAAAAGTACCATTAGGA
>CAVKHB010000147.1:0-4140 GCA_963656005.1 Coriobacteriaceae bacterium | reverse complement strand
GAGCTTGCCTTCAAGCTTTGTTCCCTTAACAGCTTCTGTGAAGCAGTTTACGAGATATTCATAACCATTGTTGTAGAACTTGGATGTTGAGTTTGGTGTACCAATCTTGATCTGGATGACATCATCACTATCCATGAGTCCCTGTGCAATAGCAATGTCATAAGCTTCATCAAAGAGCTGCTGAGCCTTTGTGAGGTTATAACCTGTGATGGAGTCAATAGCTTCATCTACATCTTCGTAAAGCTTTCCTTCGCCAATATCCTCTGTGAGACCCCAGAAGTTAACAAGAACGTTCTTTGCCTGATCTGTTGAGCGGTATGGTGTACCAGCTTCAGGATCGCAAATGATAAGGTCTGAATAGAGAGCAAAACCAGGAGCGTTTGTTGGGCTTGTTGCCAAACAGAAGTCAGCTCTGTTAAGAGCAAAACTCATTGCCTGTCTAAACTCAAGAACAGTAAGGATGGTCTTGTTGATATTTGCACCAGCTGCTTCCTGCATTGTTACGAGCTTGTCCATATCTGGGTTGAAAGCCATGAAGTATGTGCTGTCACCAGGTGTGTAGTAGCAGTAATCTGACAAGGAGTAGGTCTGCATATCATCAACTGTAAGTCCATAACCATCAAGCTTTCCTTGGAGGAAGAGCTCAAGTCTTGTTGAAGCTTCTGGAACATAATCTGCAACAATCTTTGTTGTCTGATAAAGCTCTGGTCTATCATTGAACAGATAGTAGTTCTCGTTTCTCTCAAGAACAAACTGCTTGTCTGCCTGGAAAGAAGTAAGCTTGTAAGGACCATAAGAAGGAGTTGTCTCTGCTGATGTGCAGTAAGTTGTTGTGTAAACACCGTCAACAATGCTTGTGCAGGCATCATAGAGGTCAACCTTTACGAGGTCTGAACCTGTGAGAGAGTAAAGGAGATAGAAGCCCTTGAGAGGCTTTGTGAGACAAATGAGGATATGATAATCATCAAGTGCCTGATATCCAACTTCTGCCCAATCAAGGTCTGAATAGGTTGCTGCATAGACGAAGTAGTTTGGAACATCATCTTCTGTCTCGCCCCAGTTTGGATTGTTTGTTGTTACAGGAACAAAGAGAGCATAGTTCTCGTCTGTAAGAGGGATAAGTCCTTCTTCATCAGCCATAGCTACTAGAGTTTCCCAGTTTGTTGTATCAAAATAGACATCTCCATAAGCATTGACGTAGGTGTTAAGAGAATAGTTGCTTGTCCATGCAAGAGAGAAATCAATACCAATGTACATTGGCTCGCCGTTTGGTGAGTAATACTGTCCGTCCTCACCCTTTGTAAGGTCAGCCATTGTATAACCAGCATTAGCACCGTTATCAAGCTTAACTGTTCTGCCTTGATAGAGGTATTCCTTTGCATTGTAAATTACCATGTTGCCGCTATAGAGGTTATCAGCTCTGTAGTTCTGTGCAACTGGGTTGATAAGTCTCTTCTGGGACTCAACGAAATCATAAGCGTTAATTGGTGTGCCATCATCCCACTTAAGATCCTGTCTGATGGTAATAATGTAAGCCTGGTTTACAGAATCTTCTGTGATACCATACTGGCCAACATACTGTGCTGTTACATCCTCAGGTTCACCTACTGCCATTGCTGGGACAACCTTGTAACCGGATTCATCATCATTGTAATCAAATGTGTAGAAGCCGTCCTGTACATAATCACCAATCTCTGTTTCAGTGTTGGTTTCGTATGTGTGAGGGTTCCAGTTAGTTGGGAATACTGAGAGAGCCTCATTAAAGGTATAAGTTGCAGGCTCTACAGTGACTTTAGCGGTAGTTTCCGCCTTTGGTGTTTCCTCTGTCTTTGTTTCTGTTGCTGCTGGTGTTGTTGTGGTAGTTGTGGTAGTTGTAGTAGTTGTAGTTTCCTTCTTACCACATGATACACAGAACAACAGTGAAACAACCAACAGAGCTATAGCCAGTTTTTTCATTGTTCATTCCTCCATGAAAAAATATTTTATACGCCATTGTCGTTCAATAGGGTTTTTATAGTTTATCAGTGGAAGTTGTTTCTTTCAACTATTAGTCGCAAAAATACTTGTTTTTAACACTTTTAGTTATAGTGTCTAACAAAAAATTCTTTTTTCGTTCAAATCATTACAGATTTTTTAGACATTGAGATAAATTAACAAAAAAATAACGGAAATAAAAACAAAGCTCAGTCCTGAAATTAAAAATTCTATAACAGTACTTTTTCTCGCGTGCTTTCTCTCTTTATATTCACTATAGGTTTCTTTGTGCTCTTCGTAGTCTCTTTTTCTTAAGTTAAACAATTTGCTAAAAGAATACCCTATCCCGTCCGATACCCCTTGATCAGAGGCCCATACTAGCCCTGCTGCAACAAGAATTAATGCACCACCAAGAAAAAAAGAGTCACTCAAAATCATGGCCGTATTTTTGATAGTTGTTGAAGAAAACACGTCTTTGATGATAAGAACGGCTATTGTTATGACTAAACTTACTCCAAAGCAAATTAAGAGCTTTGTTTTATTTATCTTTATTTTCATAGCTTAAGCCTCCTTCTTCTTTGGTCTATTCTTTGGTTTATTCTTTGGTTTCTTCAGCAAGTTTCTAAAACCTTCCAACTGAGCAATACCCTCTGGGGTAACAGGTTTTATCCATCTTCCAGAAATCAGTTGAAGCATCATAAGTACGTACCTAATAATTTCATCGCAATAACACAAAGGGAACACTATCAGGATTGAAGCCTTAAATTTCAAACCTGCAAGACATACACAGGGTAGTACCATGAGATACATGAAAGAGATCTCAAGCACTGTTCCTGTAAAAGAATCTCCAGATGCTCTAAAAGTATCGTTCATGGCCCAGTTTCCCATTCTTATCACGGCGACAATTGTATATATTAATATTAAAGAAGAGCAGATATCAAAAGACTGCCCAGAAAGCCCCATAATCACAAAGGCATACGGCTTAAGAATATTTACCAAAATGGCCATAATGAGCACGCTAAATTGACACAGCGGGATGAGCCTTTTTGCTCTCTCATACGCCAAAGACAATTCTCCACTTCCCACGCACTTCCCCACTAAGACCGATGACGCATTGGCAAAGCCTTGGAAAAATCCAATGATTAGACCTTCAAAGGTTCTAAAAACAGCAAGCGCTGCAATTGCTTGCTCGCTCTGTCTACCAAGAACTGCGTTGATAACTAAGTTTCCAACTCCAATGAAAACCTCGCTTAAAATAATGGGAAAGCTCTTTTGGAAAAAGAGAGAAAGGTGATCCTTCTTCCAATTGAAGAATTCCTTGAACATGAAAAGATAGGGATATTTAACACAGGCTGCGAGGATAATAATTACTATAACATTAACCAAAGAGGCACAAACTGTGGCTAATGCTGCCCCTATTACTCCTAAGGCTGGGCAACCCAAATGTCCACCAATGAGTACCCAATTTAAGAAGATATTGCTTAAAACACTGCATATTGCCGCAAATAAGGGTATCTTTACTCTCTCCGTGGCTCTTAAAACAGTGCTCATTGCAACGGCAATTATTTGCAAAGGATAGGCAAATCCTATGACGGTTAGATATTGAACCCCAATCTCTTGGATGGCTAATTTATCGGTATAAAGGCGCATGATGGTCCACGGGGAGAAGATTGCAACGCCTCCAAAGATAAAGCTGACTGTGAGCATGCAGACCAAGGTGAGTCCAAAGCTTCGGGCGATGTTTTTGTGGTCTTTGGCGCCCCAATATTGGGAGAAGAAAAGCATTCCCCCGCCCACAAAGCCCCAGTAACAGGCAATCATGAGAGTGGCGTATTGGGAGCAAAGCCCTACTGCGCCAACAGAGTTCTCCCCCAGTGGCGCTATCATGATGGTGTCTACCATTGTTCCAGTTGTGGTTAACAGGTTTTGAAGAGCTACGGGGATGGCAATTATGCCAACTTGCTTGATAAATTGTGGTAAGTTAACTTCAGCCTTCAAATTAGATTGGCTGATGTTTTGCGATTTAGCCATATCTTAGAATATATCAAAACCAATATATTTTGTCTTTATGTTGTTTTCTATGTGGATTCTTCATTGTATAATTGAGTATCGATGTTCAAACAGCAGGAGGACCCCTACATGAAACGCTGTTCAATTATTATCCAT
>CAVKHB010000146.1:0-4191 GCA_963656005.1 Coriobacteriaceae bacterium | reverse complement strand
ACCTAGAGACCATTGCGGATCTGCCTTGGAACAAATTCTCTCCCGATGATTTCTCACTAGAAAGGGCCAAGAAAATCTTGGAAGAAGATCACTATGGAGTCAAAGACGTCAAAGAAAGAATTTTGGAATTCCTTGCAGTACGAAAACTTAAGAACGACACCAAGGGCTCCATCATTTGTCTAGTTGGCCCTCCCGGAACAGGAAAAACCTCAATAGGAATCTCAATAGCCAAAGCGCTTAACAAGAAATATTACAGGTTCTCCGTTGGTGGAATGCGAGATGAAGCAGAGATTAAGGGACACAGAAGAACCTACATTGGCTCCATGCCAGGACAGGTCATCAAAGGACTCAAAGTCACAAAGACAATGAACCCGGTTTTTGTCATTGATGAGATTGATAAAATGACAGTCTCTAACCAAGGAGACCCAGCCGCTGCCCTACTTGAGGTTTTGGATCCTGAGCAAAATAGCTCGTTCCGTGACCACTACTTGGACATCCCATTTGACGTTTCAAACGTCCTTTTCATTGTCACAGCGAATACAACAGATACCATTCCACGTCCACTTATGGACAGAATGGAATGCATTGAGCTTAACGGCTATACCTCTGAGGAAAAGCTTCACATTGGAAAGAAATACCTTGTCCCAAAGAGCAGAGCAAAACACGGCTTAAAGAGTACAGACATTAAGTACACCGATAAGATTCTACTCAAGATTGCTGAAGAATACGCCAGAGAAGCAGGAGTTAGAAACTTTGAGAAAGCCTTGGATAAGATTCACAGAAAAGTTGCAATGGAAATTGTTGAAAACGGTTATAAGATTGCAGATTTAAAGGCTGGCGGAGCAAGTGAGGAAGAAATTGCCAATAACAAAGACCTCCTAAAGTTACCTGTCCGCATTACAGATGAAAAACTCATAAAGTACCTAGGTCAACCAATTTTTCATGAAGATGAAGTCATTAGGGCGAACAAGCCAGGAATGTCTGTAGGCCTTGCTTGGACCTCAATGGGAGGCGATGTTCTTGCCATTGAAGCTCAGCACATTCCGGGAAAGGGAGATTTGAAGCTCACGGGACAACTTGGAGATGTTATGCAGGAATCTGCAAATATCGCCTTCTCTTACATCAAGAGCATAAGTGCAAATCATGGAATTGATCTTGCTTGGTTTGAGAAAAATACAATCCACTTGCACGTTCCAGAAGGGGCAACTCCAAAGGATGGACCGTCTGCTGGTATTACAATGGCAACGGCAATTTACTCACTCATTACAGGCCAAACGATGGCCCAAAACATGGCAATGACCGGAGAATTATCGCTGTTAGGTAAGGTAATGCCTATTGGAGGACTTAAAGAGAAGGTTCTGGCGGCAAGACGAAATCTTGTAAAAACTATACTTATTCCAAAGTTCAATAAGAGGGATCTAGACAAACTTGAAGACAATGTCAAAGAGGGAATCACATTCCACTTGGTGGGCGATATGGAAGAAGTTCTCAAGTATGCCTTCCCTGAAGACAAATTCCCTTATAGAGAAATTGTGGCAACAGAGCAGCCTGCTCAACCAACTCCAGAAGAGCGCCTTGCAACAGCCGTGGCAAAAGCCGTGGCAAGCACGTTGGTGGAAGAAGGTGTAACTGCTAAGGCCGAGAGAGGAGAAGTTTAAAAATGCAACAAATGCAGTACAACACTGGAAAAATGGAACTTCTCTCCCCTGCTGGTAGCATGGAAAAGCTCCAGGCTGCCTTCACCTATGGTGCAGATGCAGCCTACATGGGGCTTACCAATTTTTCCCTCAGAGCCAATGCAAAAAACTTTGACTTTAACCAAGTTCAGGCAATAAAAGACCTCAAGGCAAAAACTGGCAAAAAGCTCTATTGCACAATAAACATCTACTTCCATGAAGCCGATATCCAAAAGCTCCAAGACCAGTTGAAACAGATTAAAGAGTATCCGTTTGATGCATTTATCATCTCGGATCTTGGTATTTTGGAGCTAATGCAAAAGGCCTTCCCAAATGCAGAAATGCACCTTTCAACTCAAGCCAATTGCATAAATGCCAACTCGGCAAAACTGTATCACAAGATGGGTTTTGACCGCATTATTCTTGGCCGAGAAACCCCGCTTTCAGACATAAGAAAAATTAGGGATGCAAACCCAACCTTAGGCATTGAAACGTTCGTTCACGGAGCAATGTGCATGGCCTACTCTGGCCGATGTTTCCTCTCCTCCCACCTAACGGGAAGAAGCGCCAATCAGGGAGACTGCTCCCACACCTGCCGCTGGAACTACAGGCTGGCTCTTGAGGAAGAATCGCGCCCAGGTAGCTACTTCCCAATTGCCGGCGATGACACCTACACCACAATTTTGTCTTCCAAAGATCTCTGCATGATTGACCACTTAAAGGACCTCCAAGACGCCGGTGTAGACTCCCTAAAAATTGAAGGCCGAATGAAGAGCACATACTACGTTGCCACCATAACGAGGGCCTATAGAAAGGCTTTGGACCATCTTTTTAACGAGAATGTCGATTATAGGCCATTCAGAGAGGAATTGATGAACGTTAGCCATCGCGAATTTTCCACCGGATTTTTCTATGGAAACGGCCCAATTGAAGACATCAACAAACCCACCACGCAGGGCTACTTGCGCGATTATCTCTTTTTGGGAACCATCCAAGAAGAGGTCAAACCGGGCATCTACGCCGTGGACATCAAAAACCAAATTCGCTCCGGTGCCACCCTTGAATACATTGGCCCAGACGTCTTATCGCTGCCAGACAGTCCAACGGTCTTGGACGAAAACTTTAACCAAATTGACCACCTTGACCACTGCAGAAATGGCTACATTCAAACCTCGCTGCACCTTCAACCTGGCTACATGATTCGACGTGAGGTCACACTATGAAACGCACTCTACTTGTAAGCTTTTTCATCCTTCTCTGCGCCACCGCTTTTGCAGGCTCCAACCAGTCAATTTCCTATACCGATTCCTTTGCCTTTCTCTCCTCTTACCCCAAATATATAGAGTTGTATGAAGTTATCAACAACGGAGGGTCGGCTTCTCAGGTGGACGCCAAGTATGAGGAATTAAAAGCCTCCCTTGGGACTACTGCACAAGATTGGACTGTGCTGCTTAAGGCCTCATTGAATTATGCGCATTACTGCTTGGAAATTGCCCCAAAAAAGAACTCTAAGAAGGCAAAACAGCTAGTAGCAAATGCCGAGGCAATATATGAAGCGCTAGAGAAATCGGGATATAGTGTGGGACAAAGCAATCTCAAGGCGTTGAAGTTTTGCTGCCTATCCATTGGATATCTGGCCAGCCCAATGAGTATTTCAAAGGGGTTGGAGAGTGTTAGCGTGATAGATGGCGCGTATGAGGAGTATCCAAACGAGGTGGTCATTGCAATTCTTTATGCCTCTAGAAAGCTCAATGCACCGGGTATTGGCGGTGGGGATGCAGATGAAGCGTTCAGAGTTTTTTCGTCCCTTTTGGAGTACGTGGAAAGCGATGCAGGGACAAATACGCTGCCTTGGGACAGGTTTGATATCTACTGCTCAATGGCTAAATGCTATGAGAAAAAGGGAGACAAGACCCTAGCCCTAGAGTACTACTACAAGGCTCTAACCATATATGGGCAGAATGATTCGGTCATCACCCAAATTGGCAAATTGGAGAAAAAATAGCCTTTCAGCCCTAATTTAGTTCTCTTTTAGTTCTTATTTGAACGATTTCCTGCAAATTTTTGTTGATTGCATGGTGGTTTATGCTACAATTCAAGAGTATAACTTAAGATTGCAAGTCAAGAGTGCAGCTCAAGAGTGAGGCTCAGGGTGCGGCTCGGAAGTGCAACTTGAGAGTGCAAGACCACTTAAAGGAGACGTTGATGACAGTACACGAACAGCTAGTCCAATTGTTTGACACTTATGTCACAGAGAATCAGAAATTCACAGAGAAAGGGGTTAAAGTTTCTGCTTCAAGAGCAAGAAAGGCATTAGCAGAAATTGCAAAGCTCTGCAAAGACAGAAGAAAAGAAATACAGGACATTAAGAACGAAGGCTAATTGAACAATTCTTTGAGACAATACCTTATTTTCGCAGGACTGTAAGAATCGAGTGCTACGCGCTCCTTACTTGCAGTCTTTTTTTTTTGCTTGAACCTGACTTTTTCAGGTTTTTCAGGCTATTCCATTAGCC
>CAVKHB010000145.1:0-4194 GCA_963656005.1 Coriobacteriaceae bacterium | reverse complement strand
GGGAAGAGATTTCTACGATTACCTCTATTATATTGGAACAAAAACAGTTCCCAATTTAAAACATCTAAGAGAAAGACTGATTGAATCAAACAAATGGCAAAGGGAAGAAACTTTGACAATGAAGGATTTAAAGCAGCTTTTGCTGGAGCGTTTTGAGGGCGTTGATTTTGAAAATGCTAAGAACGATGTCCTTGGTTTTGTTAGAAATCCAAAAGAATTGGATTTATGGAGCAAAGATTTCTTCATAGGTGTCACAATTGATTATTTCAATGCTTTTTCTTGAATTCTTTAGGTGAGTGTGGTCTACTTATGTTGGGTATGAAAATTAGTATGAAAAAAATATTTGTTTTATTGCTTGTGCTTCTTACTGGGGCATACGTTTTTGCTTATTCCAACAATGCTATTATCTATGAATTGGGTTCTAGCATTTATGATGATATGGATAATTTGTACGCAGCTTGCGGTTTTGTTAGGCCTTCTACAAATAGACCTTGGTCAGAAGCTGAGGCAAGGCAAATTCTTGCGCAGGTGGATAAATCGAGTTTACAGGGCTACACATTAAAGCTTTACAATAAGATTGAAGCTCAGCTGGATAAGGGCGTTAAGTGGAATTTTGGCGAAAACTTGGGAGTAACCGTTGGTTTGGATTTTGCCCTTGAAGGCTATGCTCATAGCAATACGGAAGATTTCATAACGGAAACGGATTGGGAGCGGGGCTTTGATGAGAGAAAGTCTCTTATGAGGCTTTTCTTTGAGTTCACGTGTAACGATAATTTTTATACCACAAGCGATATTCACTATAAGTTCAGACGTGCAGACATGTATGATGAATTTACCCCGTACAGCAGCACCACTGAAAACGGAAGACTTTCAAAAGATGGCTATATTGGTTCTTATGATATGAATGGAACGGGTATGTATTACGTCAGTAAGTCTTACCAGTTTTCTAAAGGTTTGATGTCCAATTTCTTCACTGACACCTTACATTTTTCATTTATATGGCCAAGACGGGCTGTCTTTTCCTTTGGAGGCGAAACGTGGAACTTCTCCATCAATAGGGATAAGTTAAGCCTTGGAAATGCCAATTTTGGCAATCTTTTAGTTGACGACCATACGTTTAGTGATTATGCAAGACTTTCCTTCTTTAGTAAGTATTTTAAATACGATTTTGTTCTAATGTTCTTTGATACGCTTGTCAGTTCTCATGAAGAGCCCACAACAGAAGGCCGAATCTACATGATTCATACCTTACAGTTCAGAGCTTTTGATAGGGTGTCTTTCACCATCAGTGAGAACGTCATGTACAAGTATCAAATGATTGATTTTTACTTCTTAAACCCAAGTTTCATATATCACAATTTAAACAACAGAGGAATGTTTAACGCCTTGGCCTATGCGGATTTAAATATTGTAGTGGTTCCTGGGCTAGAAGTTTATGGCCAGTTTGCACTTGATCAGGCAAGAGCCCCACATGAAGACGACTCTCAAAGTGATTCTTATGGTCTGATGGCTGGAGTTTCTTATACTCATAGTTTTGACAATGGAAGCCTAACTGTATATGGCGAGTACACTAAGACAAGTCCATTACTTTACAGAAGAGACGGCATAGATTTTATTCGCTCTTCTAGATATGTAGTAATGGAAGGTCCGGTTTATCACATTCCTTTCTTTGATTACATAGGCTTCCCTTACGGGGGAGATGTAAGAATGCTGGAAATTAGAGCCACCTATAGTAGCCTAGATAACTGGAAGGTTAGTGTTTTTGGCCGTATTGCGCAAAAGGGCGAGGTGAATATTTTCCACAGCCACAACAAAAATGGAAACAATAAAGATGATGCAAATCTTTCAGGAGATACTCCTTACGGAGACAAGGTTAAGAACTTTGCCGTGGTTGGAATTGAGGCTAGTGCTAATTTAGATGGACTTTTCAGCTGGCCAAAGGTATCATTTGATGGTGAACTGGATTGGATTGGAAGATATAATTATACAAAGAGTACTAAGGAAAAGTCCGCAGCAGAGACCGATTTTCAGTTGACGCTTGGATTTACTCTTGGAATATAGAAAATAACACAAAAAAAGGGAGAAAAAATGAAAAAAGGTTTATTAGTTTTGGTTGCTCTCCTATGCGTTTTTAGCGTCTGGGGGGGGGTAAACTTCGTTCTTAATGTGAAACCTTATTTCACATTTGACAATGCACCTGCAGGTGTTGATGCAGACTCTGGTTATCTTAATTGGAAGAATAGTGTAGGTCTTGTTAATGCTGACTGGTGGGAAACCAAACAGGATTACTGGCTCAGAGCTTTTGAGAAGCCAGGATTTTTGGACATTGGAATGACCGTTGATACGGATAAAGTAGACATGGTCTTTATTCTGGATATTAGACAGGATACATTCCAGCACTTTAAGGATGATGGCAAGATTTTGACAAATATTCCTTTTGTTGGAGCTATGATTGACCTCAACTTCCCTCGGGTTGGATATGTAGATTATACCTCAACAGACCAAAGCATTTATCTTTCTGTTGGCCGTAGACAAATCAAGTGGGGACCTTCCACCTATGATATGGCTCTATCTGATTCTCAGCCTTTCTTGGATAACTTCTATGGCTCTTACAACACAGCTTTTGCAGGAGATTGGAAGTTTGAGTATTCCTTTATTGGAATTGCCTATAAATATTTCTTTAATTATGAAACCAACTTGGGGGATGGACCACAAACAACCTTCTCTCATAGGTTCTCTTTCTCAAATAGCAATTTCAGAATTGCCATTGCAGAGTTGAACAACGTTTACGGAAAGGAGCCGAGTCTTTTGGATTTCACTCCATTTGGTCTTTGGCACGACAACTACCAAGACAACTACTCCAATGTTATGTTAAACGTTGCACTTGAAGCCTCCATTGGCCCAGTTAGAGTCTTTGGCACCTTCACAATGGACGACTTTGACCTTCCACATGAACTTGATGATGAGGGATGGAGTAATAAGCCACAGGCAATGGGCTTCACCGCTGGTGTTGAATATCATATCCTTGATGGAGAAGAGGTTAAGTCTTCAAAGTTCGATTATAGTGACTACGCTATTGTTGAAGATAACTTCAAGAAAACAGGTCTTAACGTAGGTTATGAGTTCTACTATTGCTCAACGTTTATGTATAACAGAAAAGAGGAAGCAGGAAAGTTCACAAGCCCATATCAGTTTATTAGTTTAACAGGAGCAGGCTATTGCTTTGATCAGAATGCCTTCTATCTTGGCTTCAAGTACGGTCCAGACACCTTGGTTCACAGAGCGTATGTTGAATATGAGGCCTCTCCAATTAAGGCTTGGGCATCTGCTGAGCTTATCAAGCGCGGTGCTTATACTATTGATAGCAAATATGGTAACAAAAAAGACTATAAGAGCATGGGTCTTGAAACAATGAAATTAACAGCCCCTGTCACCACAACTCTGAAGATTGAACTCGGCGCTTCCTACAATGTTCAGGCAGGACTGCAGGGCTTGGCAAAGCTTGGCTATGCAAAAGACTTAACTCATGGCACGCAAGCATTTAGCGCAACAGTTGGCGCCTCAATCTCAGTTATGGAGGTTGATTGGAGTCATCTTTTCTAATATTCTATAACAAATGAAAAAAGCCTTATTTTTCTTATTGTTAATGATTTTAACCCTCTCCTGTCTGTTCGCATGGCAGGAGACTTATTCTGAGGAAAGCGTACAATTTCAGCAAATGAAGGCGTTTTCGCGCATTCTGGGTAGCTCAATCCCCACGCCAACGGCACCCATCACCGGTAGCCAAATGCTCCTTTTCTTGAAACGCCTTCCATCAGAAAAGTTAGATGAACCGGCGCGCCAGCAATTTGACGCACTGGTGGAGAGCCTCACAAACCCCCAAACTTTACTCTCTTGGGAGCCCGATGTTCTTATGAACCTTGGCATTTCAGTTAACCCGCAAGTCTTTGCCCATGTAAATGAAGAGACGCCAATAGACGACTGGGTTTATCAATACAAGGATTGGTATCCAATTATAAACTCTGGAGCAGAGTTCTGGTTTGGCAAGAATGTCTACGCAATGGCAGATTTTAACTTTACATTGAGAAAGTTCAGTTATAAATACGATAAGTTCTTCTGGAATAGACTTAGTAGTGTTGCAGAGTTTGAAATTTCATTTCCAAGCAAAGCCTATATGTCAATTGGCACAGACAG
>CAVKHB010000144.1:0-4304 GCA_963656005.1 Coriobacteriaceae bacterium | reverse complement strand
GGGCTAGAAAGGAGCTTGGTGCCATGCTAGATCGGGAGGAAGTAAATGTGCCTTGATGATCAGATTCTTAGTACCTATCTTGATGGCGAACTCGCTGAGCCTTGGAAGAGCCAGGTAGAGGAACATCTGAGCTATTGTTTGAGTTGTAGAGAGAGGTTCTATAAGATTCAGAATCTCAGAGATACTGTACGCTCTGCTGCCTTGACTGAGGAGGAGATTGCTCCAAGACAGGCTAAGGTGCTCTCTGTTATTGAAAAGAACAAGTTTGCAAAGAAGCCTTCTAAGCTCTCCTTCATGAAAAAGCATTTCAATGTTTCTACACCTCAAATTATTGGTGTTGCAGCAGCATTTGTGGTTGTATTTATTGGTTCTTGGGCCGTTTTTGGTGGCAACAGCAAGGATAACAAGATTTCTTTGCCGGATGTGAACACTACAATTGACCTGAAGAACATCACTCCAGTGCGCTCCACGGACAACGCAACTACATCCAAGAGCCTTGAGAACTACACTTTGGACGAGATTCTCAAAAACTTGGATGCACGTGGCTACGACGTTGACATCAAACTTAAGAGCATTCAGCCACTTGCCCTGGAAAAATTGTCATCCGAGGTCACCGAGGTTGCAACGCTTGAAGATCGCGGTCTTATAATTTATTCTGATGGTGTTATCAAGGATGCCAACGGTTCCATTGTTGCAACTGGGGTTTCTCTTGATGCTTCTAATCAGCTAGTTGCCTCAGACGGAACGGTGCTGTTTGAAGGAGAAAAGCTTACTTTGATTCCTTCTACTGATGCTGAAGTTGTTGAATAAGTAGTTTTTGTTGATATAATTGAGAGCTGTCACTATTTTTGTGGTGACAGCTTTTTTTATGTGGTGATTAGATGTTAGATCTTTGTGGTAGACAAATTACATATTTGAGAATTAGCGTGACAGATAAGTGCAACTATAGATGTTGCTATTGTATGCCGCCACAAGGAGTTACTAAGCAAAAACATACCGATATTTGCTCGTTTGAAGAACTTAGAAATATGGCTGAAGCTGCCGTTAAATGTGGTGTTCGTAAGATTAGAGTCACTGGCGGAGAGCCTCTTGTACGCCGAGGTATTGTGGATTTTTGCAAGATGCTCAAGAAGATTCCTGGAGTAGAAGAGCTTTGTGTAACTACAAATGGAAGTCTTCTTCCCTCGTTGGCCGCGCCTTTAAAGGCAAGTGGGGTGGATAGGCTGAATGTTAGTCTGGATACTTTGCATCCTGAGAGGTTTGAGCAAATTACTCGGCTTGGGTCTTTGTCTGATGTGCTAGAGGGTCTTGAGGCTGCAAAGGCTGCCGGCTTTGATAAAATTAAGATAAATTGTGTGCTTCTTGGTGGCGTGAATGACGATGAAATTGCAAATTTTGTGAATCTTACTCGGGAAAATGACTATCAAGTGCGCTTTATTGAGAGAATGCCAATGGGTTTTGGCACTTCTTTTGGCTCCTTTGTGCCTGCTTCTAGAGTTCTAGAGGTGTGTCCTAACTTGGAGGAACTCTCCGTTGAAGGTGTGGCCAAGAGGTATAAGGTTAAGGGTTATAAGGGTGAGGTAGGTCTCATCACTCCGCTTAGCAACGAGTTTTGCCCGGCGTGCAACCGCATAAGGATTACGTGCGACGGTAAATTGAAGCCGTGCTTACATTCTGATAGCGAGATTTTGTTGCGCAACCTTCAAGGACAGGAGCTGGAGGATGCAATTTGTCGTGGGATTTTGGCCAAGCCCGAGCATCATCATTTGAACGTTGACGGGGTGACGCAGACGCATAGGGCCATGAATCAAATTGGAGGCTAGTATGAAGGCTGATGGTATGTCTTGTGAGGATATGAAGATTTCTAGTTCAGAATTGACGCATTTTAATGAACAGGGTCGTGCGCGAATGGTGGATGTGAGCCAAAAGGCTGAAACAAGCCGTGTTGCTAGGGCGCATGCAGAGGTTCACATGGCGCCAGAGACCATGCAGAAGATCCGCTTTGGCCAAATTGGTAAGGGCGATGTCCTTGCTGTGGCTCAAGTTGCAGGAATTATGGCGGCCAAGAAGAATAGCGAGCTTATTCCCATGTGCCATCCTTTGCTTTTGACCAAGGTGGATATTAGGTTTGAGATTGAGACTGTGGAGGGGGCTGCTGAGCGAGTGGAGACGGCTGGACGCGTTGGTGCTGGCGAGGTTCCTGAGCGCGTGGGGACTGCTGAGCGCGTGGGTGCAAGTCATAGTGCTGTGCTGACCATTTCTAGCGAGGTGCGCTGCCAAGGTCAGACGGGTGTTGAGATGGAGGCACTTACCGCTGTAAGTGTTGCTGCCTTAACGGTTTACGATATGTGCAAGGCCGTTCAACGTGATATGATTATTTCCAATATTCATCTTACCTACAAAGATGGCGGAAAGAGCGGAGTGTTTGAGGTTAAATAATGGCGTTTGTTGTTTCTGTTAATATTAGCGATGTTAAGGGGATTCGTAAGCACCCGGTTCCGTACATTGATGTAAGGTGCCACCACGGCATTGAGGGCGATGCTCATGCGGGAGATTGGCACAGGCAAATTAGCCTTTTGGCGGAAGAGAGCATTGATACCATGCGCTCAATCTGCCCCATTGAGCTAGATGACGGCATTTTTGCAGAAAATATCAATACTCGGGGTATAGATTTGAAGCATCTTCCTGTGGGCACTAGACTTAGAGTTGGCGCCACCGAGCTTGAGGTCACTCAAATTGGCAAGGAGTGTCATTCCGATTGTGCTATCAAGAAAGCCACGGGCAGGTGTGTTATGCCAACTGATGGCATTTTTGCCATTGTAATTAAGGAAGGCAGAATCCAAGCTGGGGATGAGATTGAAATTTTAGATTAAGGTTAGTTCTACGTGAATTGGGGCTAAAGATATCGGGATAAAAAAGCTGGATGAAGTGGTCATGTCTGGTTGGCGATATCTGCTTGGCAAAACCTCCGCTCAATTGCCTTAAATTGCAATTTGATATAGTATTAAGCATTATTTTAGATATGTTGTGAGTTTTGCCCGCAATGGAGGGATAGATGAAGGCCATTGAGCTAGAAAAAGCGTATAATCCAAAAGCGTTTGAGGATACCATCTACAAGCAGTGGGTGGAGGACGGGAATTTTAAGCCGTCTGATGGTGAGGGGAAGCCCTTTGTGATTGTTATGCCACCACCAAACGTTACCGGAATTCTGCACATGGGTCATGCGTTGAATAACTCCTTGCAGGATATACTTATACGTTATTATCGGATGACTGGTAGGCCAACTCTTTGGGTTCCGGGAACAGACCATGCAGGTATTGCAACACAGAACGTTGTAGAACGCCAGCTGAAGAAAGAAGGCTTGAGGCGTCAGGATATCGGGCGTGAGAAGTTCTTGGAAAAGACTTGGGAATTGAAGGAAAAGCATCACGATGTTATTGTCAGTCAGCTAAAGAAGATAGGCTGTTCCTGTGACTGGGATCATGAGCGCTTTACCATGGATGAGGGGCTTTCTAAGGCTGTTAGAGAGACCTTTGTTTCCCTGTACGATAGAGGCTTGATTTATAAGGGTCTATATCTTGTCAACTACTGCCCCCATTGTGGAACGGCGCTTGCGGATGACGAAGTTGAACATCAGGAGGATTTGGGACATCTTTATGATGTAAATTACCCATTTGCTGACGGCAGTGGCCATATCACTGTTGCAACAACTAGACCTGAGACCATGTTTGGAGACGTGGCAGTTGCCGTTAACCCAGAGGATGAACGCTATAAGGATCTTGTTGGCAAGATGCTCAAACTGCCTTTAACAGATAGAGAAATTCCAATTATTGCCGATAGTTTTGTTGGTATTGAGTTTGGAACTGGTATGGTTAAGATTACTCCGGCTCATGATCCTAACGACTGGGAATGCGGAAAACGTCATAATCTTAAGACTATCAATATTCTCAACCCAGATGGCACACTAAATGATGTCTGTCCAGAGGAATTCCGCGGCCTTCCTGCTGAAGAAGCTCGTGTGAAGGTAGCTGAAAAGCTTCAAGAACTTGGCTATCTTGTTAGAGTGCAAGAACATAAGCACGAAGTTGGTCACTGTTATAGATGTAATACAACCGTTGAGCCTTACTTGAGTCAGCAGTGGTTTGTTAAGATGCGCTCCATGGCTGACAAAGCTTTGGATGCTTGGAAGAAGGGTGATTTACACTTCTACCCAAAGCGCTGGGAAAATACCTATTCATCCTGGCTTGAAAACATCCGAGATTGGTGTATTAGTCGCCAGCTTTGGTGGGGCCACAGAATCCCTG
>CAVKHB010000143.1:0-4321 GCA_963656005.1 Coriobacteriaceae bacterium | reverse complement strand
GGATGTAGGTAATGTTAAAGCGCTCCTTGAGATTTGCCAAAATCAGGTATGCAATGATGGCGTCTTGAGCAGAGGTCTGTGCTTTGCCTTCATAGAAGTTAATCATTGCTGTAAATTCATCGCTGTCTGTCTGGCCTTTGTGGGCAATAAAGTCATTGAGGATCTTGGTTTTATCGTAGATGTCCTTGGCATTTTTGAACAAGGAAAGTGTTTTTTCCTCATAGGTAATTGGTGTTGTTCTAAGTACATAGATGTCACTTGAGTTATCACTAATTCCAAAATATGGATTGGTTGTAAGCTCTTTCTTGGCTGCAGTTGCCCAAACTGAATACTCCTTTTCAGAGAGTACAGAAGGTACGAGTTCTGCTTTCATTTGCTTCAAAGAAGCCTGTCCATCCATTGAAGAGAGTAGGACTTTAAGGCCCCACTTGATGTCTGTTTTGAACTTTTCTGCAAGTTTTTCCTTTGGAACACCAGCTTTGAGTACCCAAATGTGGTTCTTGGATAGTACTCTAAGGCTCTTATATGCCATTGAACAGCTCATGGAGTGAAGTCCCTTAGAGGCAAAGAGGATTTGCATCTCGTCTTTAAGAATGGTTTTGATTCTTCCAAGACCCCAGGTCTCGTGGTAAACAAAGGCGCCTTCTACAAACTTGATTTCCTGCTCAAACTTTTCAATGGCCACGTTGATGTTCAAATAATCCTGAAGTATGCCGGTGTTGTTAAGACAATATTCAAGTCTTGGATTGTCCTTGTACTTTTCTTTCCAAAGCTCAATTAGTCTGTCTCTTGCATTTAAATCATGTGGGGCATACTTAATTATAGTTTTGAGAATCTTAATCTTTACGTTGTTGTCAAAATTGCCCTGATTATAGATTGTTTCAAGGAAATAAGCGCCTTTTTCAGAACCCATAGAGTCTGCAATCTTTGATGCAAGTCCAATGAGGTATTCTGCGCTTTGGCTCTTAATTGAGACAATTTTTGCCCAAACATTTTTAAGTGCAGCAAGATCTTGTGCCTTAATGTGTCTTCTTATGATGCTTCTGAAATAGTTCAGTGCTGTTTGTACTTCGCCTTTGTCGTTGTAGTAATCGGCAAGTTTGTACAGGACTTCTGTTTCATCAAAGTCTGCTTTTACAAGACGTTCCCAAGTTTCAATCTTTTTGTCCTGCATATTGAGTGTTTCATAGCAATCTGCAAGTACTCTAAGAGCATAAGAGCTTTCGTTAAATTCAAGAATTTTATTTGCAAGATAAATTACCTCATCCCATTTTGAGGCTTCATAGTACTGCTCAAGTACTGTGAAAATGTATCTGTCATCCATTGGATGTCTACCTGTGATGGTTGCAAGGTATCTAATTGCTATAGAGTTGCTGTGAGTTTCCTCTAAAAGGGCTTCACAGTTGTTATTGAATTCTTGTTTTTCCTCAGATTCGGTTAATTTGGAGGCTGCCTCATCTAGGGCTTTGAACTCTTTTACGCCTACTGCAGAAATATTTGTATTTTGCCATAAATCGTTGCTCAATAAGTCTCTAACTTCAATTGCGGTCATTTTTTTCTCCTTCTGCTGACATAATAAAAAAAGGGCAGACATCCGCCTGCTCAGGTTATGGTCTTTATTAATACACTTCTTAACATATCACAAAAAAAGACCTTAGGCAAGTTAGCTTGTTCGTTAAAAGTTTTTCAAAATGAGTGGCAAAATGAGCACTTAAGGTGTTCAAAAAATGCGTAATAAATGTTAACATAAGTGCATGGAAAGAAACGTGATTATAGCACCATCGGTCTTATCGAGCGATTTTTCAAACATTCGTGGTGCGTTGAGAGATATTGACGAAAGTGGGGCAGAGTGGGTGCATCTTGATGTGATGGATGGCCTTTTTGTTCCCAATATTACGTTTGGGCCTAAATTTATTGCAGATATCAGGCCGCATTCGGAGAAGTTTTTTGATACGCATTTGATGATTGAGAATCCGCTTAGGTATGTGGAGCTGTTTGCAAAGGCGGGCTCGCAGGCAATTACTGTGCATGTTGAGGCTTGCAATAAGGTTTCAAGTGACAATGTCTTGGAGACGCTAAAGCAAATTAAGGCCTTGGGTTGTGAGGCTGGTATTTCGCTTTGTCCTTCAACGGATGTCAAGGAAATTGAGGGGCTTTTGGACTATGTAGACCTTGTCTTGGTGATGAGCGTGAACCCAGGTTTTGGTGGACAGAGCTTCATGCCAAATAGTCTTGATAAGGTAAAAAAGCTTGTTGAGCTCAGGGGTGCTAGAAAATATGTAATTTCAATTGACGGTGGAATTAATGAGTCTACTATTGGGCTTGTTAAGGATGCTGGCATTGATGTTGCTGTAGCTGGTTCGGCTTTCTTTAAGGCTGCTGACAAAAAGGCTTTTGTGCAAAAAATGGAGAAGGCATGAGAGCCGTTGTTCAGCGTGTTAAAAATGCAAGTGTGACGGTGGATGGCGTTGTCACTGGTGCAATCAAAAATGGCCTTTTAGTCTATTTGGGGGTTGCAAATGAGGATGATGAGGCCTTGTGCGTCAAAATGGCAAATAAGATTTCTAAGCTACGTATCTTTGAGGATGCTGAAGGTAAAATGAACCTCAGTGTTCAAGATGTTGATGGAAGTATTCTTGTTGTAAGCCAGTTCACACTTTATGCCAACCTTCATAAGGGAAATAGACCTTCTTATGATGAGGCGGGAGAGCCAAAGCACGCTGAAATGCTCTACGAGTATTTCTTGAAGGTGCTTGAAGATATGGGCTTTGAAACTTGTCATGGAATATTTGGCGCGCACATGCACGTTGAGTACGATAATGATGGGCCAGTTACAATTTTAATGGATTCAAAAGATCTATTTGTTAAAAAATGATTTGGATGTCTGGAGGTTTTTCCGTTGGTGAAAAATCTCAAGGGAGTTTGCAATATGGCAAAAGAAAAAGTTGCTGAAAACAAAGGTAATGATGTTTTAAAAAACAAGCTGGAAGCTTTGGAAGCTGCAAGACAGCAAATTGATAAAGAATTTGGTAAGGGTTCTTTAATGAGACTTGGTGATAGTACCTATGCAAAGAATATTGAGGTAATACCATCGGGCTCTATCTTGCTGGATGAAGCTTTGGGAGTAGGTGGATATCCAAGAGGAAGAATTATTGAGATTTATGGCCCTGAGTCGTCAGGTAAGACTACGCTGGCCCTGCACGCAATTGCTGAGGCGCAGAAGGCTGGTGGCATTGCGGCTTTCATTGATGCTGAGCACGCACTGGATCCAACCTATGCAAAAAAGCTTGGTGTAAATACTGATGAGCTATGGATTTCCCAGCCGGATAGCGGTGAGCAGGCTCTTGAAGTTGCAGAGTCTTTAGTCCGTAGTGGCGCCGTGGATATTATAGTTGTTGACTCCGTTGCAGCCCTTACTCCACAGGCGGAACTTGAAGGCGACATGGGGGATTCTCACATGGGTCTTCAGGCCAGACTTATGAGCCAGGCGTTGAGAAAACTCACCGGAATTTTGGCAAAGAGCAAGACAACAATTATTTTTATCAACCAGATTCGTATGAAGATTGGCGTGATGTTTGGCAACCCAGAGACAACAACTGGTGGTAATGCCCTTAAGTTCTACAGCTCGGTGAGAATGGATGTGCGCAAGATTGAGACCATTTCCAAGGGTGCCGACGATTTTGTTGGCAACCGTGTGCGCGTGAAGATTGTCAAAAACAAGGTAGCTCCACCTTTCAGAAAGGTTGAACTGGACTTGTACTTCAACGAGGGCATCTCCTACGCCGGCGGAATTCTTGACGCTGCCTTGAAATACAACTACGTGGAGAAAACTGGCTCTTGGTATTCGTACAACGGCGAAAAAATTGGACAGGGCAGAGATAACGCCATCAACTTCCTCAAACAGAATCCCGATGTTCTTGCAGAGCTTGACGGTAAGTTGAGAATTGCTATGTTTGGAGGCGCAGAGGTACCTTCTGATGTACCCGCGGAGCAGCAACCTACAGAATAAGTAGGTTGCTTTGCACTCTGTGGCGTTTTTGTCATGGTTGATTTTCACATTCCCGCTCAAAATTTTGATGGACCTCTAGATGTACTTTTACACCTCATTCAGAAGGCTGAAGTAAATATCTATGACATTCCAATCTCAATGATAACAGACCAATTCTTGGAATATCTTCATCAAGCAGAAGGAATTGGCTTACAAGATCTCTCTGAATTTTACAAGATGGCTGCTGAGCTTATTTGGATTAAAAGCCAAATGATGCTACCTGTAGAAGTTGAGTTTGATGAAGAGTATGCAGACCCAAGAGAAGAACTTGTT
>CAVKHB010000142.1:0-4334 GCA_963656005.1 Coriobacteriaceae bacterium | reverse complement strand
GGATGGGAAGGCGGGCAGGATTTTTGAGAAACACTCTTGCTGTTCTTGGTCTTTCTCAAAAGGTTCAAGTGCTTCAAAAGGATCTTTCGGAGGTACAAAACCAGTATAACATGATAACTTTTAGGGCTTTTAGGCCATTTAAGGACATTGTTATTGATTTAGACAGGATATTGCTACCAAAGGGAAAAGTCTTTGCTTACAAGAGTAGCGACGAGAATATTGAGCAAGAAATCCAAACTATTGAAAGTCTTTTGCCTGGGGTTTTTACTACTAAGATAGTCTCTTATTCTGTTCCTTATTCTACTGCTAAAAGACAGTTATTGATTGTTGAGAAAAACTGATTGCTTTGGCATGTTTTTCAAAGTTCTCTTGGTGACATACTATAAACAAAGTGTTATTATGTTTCTCGTATCGCGCGCGTAAGGGTTGTTTTGGGTGTATGAGAAATAAGCAAGAAAAAAAGCAAACAAAGAAGAAAAGCGTTTTATGGATTATCCTCGTGGTTCTCTTGACCGTCCCAACAATGACAGTTTGCGCTTTTCCGTACCTTCCTCTTGCAGAAGGTTCTTTGCCCTATGCTGTTATGCAAGGGGTCTATGCTATTTTTGAAAAATATACAAATTTCTTCCCAACTGGCTCTCTGAGTACTTATGGGCTTGCTCCTCTTGCTGCATTTGCCCTTCTTGTGCTTATTACTACCTTTGCTGGTGCGGGGCTTTTATCCTTTATCCTGAAAGTAGTTGCGTTCTATTCTCTTTACTTGATTTTTGCTTATGCTCAAGGAGGAAAGGGCTTTGAAATTGTTGGCTTCCTTCCAAGATACTATTACTGGATTGCTCTTGGAGTGTTTTTCCTCTCCTGTTTACTACTAATTTGTACTTGGCTTTCCAAGCGCAAGAAGAACAAAAAGGTTACAAATGCTAAAGCCAAAACAGCTATGGAAGATGTGGAGGAAAATGCTAGTCAACCAGAGCAGGTTGGGGTTGAAGCTACCTTAGATAACTTAGAAGATGTTCCTAACGAGGCTTCTGAAGAAGAAATAAAAACTGTTGAAATGGAAAAGCCTAAGAGTACCCTTGAGTCAAAAGAAGCTCTCAAGTCTCTTTCTGAACTTTGTGTTCCAGAGTTTGAAAAATTCCCAAATTCTCTAAGTGGGACAATTCTTAAGCCTCATGCTGGGGTTTCCATTTATGATGTTGTTGAGCGTGAAGCCCAAATTAAGAAAGAAGCTCAAGAGCAGAGAAGACTTGAAGAAGAGCGTGCAAAGAAACTTGAAGAAGAACGTCAAAAGAGAAAGGCGCTTGAAGAAGAGAGGGCTCGCAAGGAGGCTGAGGCGGAGAAAAAGCGTCTTGAAAGTCTCTTCAAACCTAGAAATTTGCTGAAAAGGCTCTCAGAGGATGCTGAAGCTGAAAAGAATTTCTCTTCCTATAGGGGCTTTTCGGACAATAATTCAGCCAAAAATATTGAAGTTGAGAAGCCAGCAAATCTATATCAAATTCAGTCGGAATATCAAAATCCAACTCCTGTTCAAAGGCCTGTTTATCAAAGTGCTGTTGCTAGCCAAGCCGCCAGCGCTGTAGCCTCGCAGGTTCCACCTTCTCAGATGATTAACCCCTATGCTGTGCAATTTCAGAGTTCACCTGTAATTAACTCAGAGCCTGAGCCGGCTAGAAGTGCTGAGCCTATAGAAGAGGTGAAGCCTGTTCAGAGATCTGAGTATGTGGATAGGGAAGAAAAAGAGACAGAAAAATCGGTCTTTGCTAGAGATATGGAGAATACGGAGGAAGAGGAGATTTCTCAGGTGCCTAGAGCGTCCTTCAAGGATGAGGAACTGCGGGCGCAAAGTGAGATGGAAGAGCAGCAGAGGCGTAGGGAGCAAGAAAAAGCAGAGCAGAAGGCTGAGCAGAGTAAGCCAATGCAGGATTTCGTGCCTGCAAGACCTGTGCAAGAAGTTGTTCAGGAGCTCGTGCGGGATGATGCAGATGACGAGGCTGAATTTGAGAAGTCTAAGGCGGCCTATGCAAGCTCAAGTGATTCTGACAAAAAGAAAAAGAAGGAACCAGATATTGATTACGTGTCCGGTGTTGCTGGGCTTAAAAGTAGCGTGAATAATTCTCATTTGCTGGATGCGGATAAGTTTGTGTATCGGTTCCCGCCTGAGTCTTTGTTGAAGCATTATAAGATTGAGGCCGAGTATTATGATGACTTGGAAAATGACCCGAACGGGAAGATTATTGTTGATACGTTCAATGATTTCAATATTGGTACGCAATTGCTGCATATTCAGCATGGCCCTACCTTTACGCTGTATGAACTTGCGTTGCAACGTGGCGTTAAGGTTTCAAGAGTGACCAACTATGCGGAAGACGTGGCCATGAATTTGGCGGTGGCCAGTGTGCGTATTTTGGCGCCTATTCCGGGTAAGAGTGCAATTGGTATTGAGGTTCCAAATAAGAAGCGCGACACCATTGGTTTTGATGTGATGATGGAGGCGCTTAAGGCTAAACCGTTCAAGATTCCTATGGTGCTTGGTAAGAATATTACTGGAGATAGCATTGTTATTGATTTGACCAAGACTCCGCACCTGCTGGTGGCTGGAACCACCGGTTCTGGTAAGTCTGTTTGTATAAATGGCCTTATTTGTTCTGTGCTTTTCACTAAGACGCCAAAGGAAGTTAGGATGCTTTTGGTGGATCCTAAGATGGTTGAACTTTCTGTCTACAATGGTATTCCTCATTTGCTCACTCCTGTTATTACGGAGCCAAAGAAAGCTCTGAAGGCTATGAATTTCATTGTTGAAGAGATGGAGCGTAGAATGGCTTTATTCTCAAGCGTTGGTGCCAAAAAGATTGAAGAGTACAATGAAAAGATTGTTGAGAAGAAGTTGGCCAGAGTTAAGCTTCCTTACATCATGGTTATTGTGGATGAGTTTGCTGATCTCATGCTGACCGTTGGAAAGGAGCTGGAGGCATCAATTAAGAGAATCACTGCTTTGGCTCGCTTCTGCGGTATTCATTTGGTCTTGGCAACGCAGCGTCCATCCGTGGATGTTATTACTGGTATCATAAAGAGTAATATTCCAACTCAAATTGCTTTTGCTGTTTCCAATAGCCAAAACAGTAGAATCATCATTGATTCTAATGGTGCTGAAAAGCTCTTGGGTCGTGGCGATATGCTGTACAACAGTCCAGAGTTTAGGACTCCAACGAGAATTCAGGGTGCTTACATTGATACTGAAATTGAAGATGTTGTTAATTTTGTAAAGACTCAGGGCGAACCTGATTACATAGATGAATCCTATTTTGAGGATGACGAGGATGAAGAGGAAGGTGAAGAAGAATCTGCTTCTTCTGCCTCCGAAGACATGTTCTCCAAGGCTTGGAAGATTGTTTCAGACAGAGGAGAAGCTTCTGCCTCTTATTTGCAAAGAAGGCTCAATATTGGGTACAACAGGGCTGCTAATCTAATTGAACAAATGGAAGATGCTGGCTACATTGGACCTGCAAGAGGGTCTAAGCCTCGTGAAATTCTCAAACTCTACGGTTCTGACTAATTTTTGTAGGTGTGTATGAAATTTAGTGAATTGCCTCTACATGAGCAGGTTCTGCAAGGAACAGAAGCTGCTCATTTTGAAGGATGTATGCCCGTGCAGGAAAAAGTTCTTCCAATCTCAATGGATGGCTACGATGTCATGGTTCAATCCAAGACTGGAAGCGGGAAAACGGCTGTTTACATTATTACTTTTCTTGAAAGATTTCTTAGATTGCAGGAACAGGGCTATGCTTCTTCCTGCTTGATTGTGGCTCCCACACGGGAATTAGCCCAGCAGATATCGGACGACGCTTTTGTGCTTTGCTCTAAGGTAAAGGGCTTCCACGTAGGTTGCTTTTACGGGGGCGTGGGATATGAACATCAAAGAAAGCTGCTTGAAATGGGCTGCGATCTCTACGTGGGCACCCCAGGCCGCCTTTTGGAGTTCATGGAACACGGGGAACTTGACTGTAGACGCATTGACTGTTTTGTCATTGACGAAGCGGACCGCCTGTTTGACATGGGCTTTTATCCCGATATTAAAAGAATGTTTCGCCTCCTTCCTCCAAAGGAAGACCGTCAAACCATGCTTTTTTCTGCCACTTTGGAAATGAGAGTGCGCGAGCTGGCTTGGGAGTTCATGAATGACCCTGTTGAGATTGAGCTAGAGGCAGACCATATTACGGTAGAAAATATTACTCAAGAGCTTTACCACGTTGCAAAAGCTGATAAATTTGGCCTCTTTTTGCAAATTATGGCCGTTGAAAAGCCTGAAGCTGCCTTGGTTTTCACTAATAGCAGGC
>CAVKHB010000141.1:1104-4397 GCA_963656005.1 Coriobacteriaceae bacterium | reverse complement strand
GTTCTACATACTCTTCAAGCCCAAGAACAAAGGTTTTTGCCTCTTTATCTTTTATATTGCAAAGATAAATTGAATCAAAAAGATCTACCTTTTGAAATATCGATGATATTGGATGATAACCGTCTTCCCTCATTTGGCCTACGGCTAGATGCAGGTTGACCTTTGCTGGAGCTTTAAGTTCAAATTGAGTCTCTTCTCTTGTCATTGCCATACTCCAAGTTCAATTAATTTTGCAGTTGTTTTCTCATTCCATCCGTTGTTGGCCATTGGATTTCCTGGGCTAGGATGAATTATTGATGATACAACTCTACTGCTGTTTGTGTTAACTTTCTCTAGCTTATTTTGGGCGTATTTACCAACCCCAATGAGAATTTCGGGAGAAATTAAATCAAGGATATCGGCTAAATAAGCATCACAGAGACGCTCAAGTGTGGCCTTCTCTTCGCGTGGAAGATGATCTGGTGTGAAGTTTTTGGCCGTCTTGCCCGGCTGAAGAAAACCCAGCGGGCAGTAGTTAAATACCGTGTTGGTGGCGAAAAAATCGGCCGCGTTGGGATATCTTTGAGAGAAAAGCCCCCAAAAACGCCTCCCGCTACCCTCGGATCTAGGGCAATCAAAGCCCAAAACCGGCCTAAACGGATGCTCGCGCTGTGGCCTTTCAACTGGAGTGTTAATTTTCATCCAATTTTTGACAAAATTGACCTCTCCAAAAGGAACGCCTGTTTGCATCATGCCAAAAGGCCCCGGATTCATGCCAAGAAAAAAGGCCTTCACGTGGGGATGCACATACCTTGTAAGATAAAGCTCATGGGGCTGCCAAGCATAGGAAAGTGGGTTGTAAATATAGCCGTCAAAAGTAAATGTTAGCGCATCCACCTTGGCGCTAAACTCCCTTGTTCTGGCTAGCAATTTCTCTGTAAAATCCATGAGCTCATTATGAATTGCTTTAAGGCCACTTTCAAGTGGTAGTTGCCAAAACCAATTTGTGTTCTTATATTTCAGAACATGGGAAAAAGTAAAAAAATCGCAACTAGTCTATTGTCAATTTATTTGCTCGTATCAGCTCTTGTAGTTCTTTTTATTCCGCCGTTGAGATCCAACATTTGGTATGCTCTCATCTCTATTGCTTTAATTTGGCTGATACCTTGGGTAGTGGACAAGCTCAAGCTAGAGATATCGGACTTGACATATATTTTCTTCATCACGTTCATAGTCCTTGGCACGTACACCAATAACCGATACAACTTATGCCGAGTTTTGTGGTGGTTCGATATTGCGCTTCACCTCTCTTCTGGCGTGATGCTCTCCCTCCTCGCTGGCGATATCTTTTTCCCAATTTCCAAAAAACACGCAAATCCCCTTTGGTTTGAACTTTTTTTCATGTTCGTTTTCGCCGTTGCAAGTGCAGGCTTCTGGGAAATCCTCGAATTTTCCTTCGATTGCCTAACCGGCCTAGACGTCCAACGAAACCTAACCCGAGACAGAGAATTCTTTGGCACACTCTGGCAAAACAACGGCATCCTAGACACAATGAACGACATGATAAATGGCACCATTGGTGGCCTAGTTGGCTGCACCATTGGCTTTTTCCAGAGGAAGAATATATTCCAGTCTCATAGATGTTAACCTTATGACGAGAGGAATGGAATTCCACAATTTAATTGAGAGCTATGTCATTTTTCTTTGTGAGTTCGCCTATTTTTATCTATAGACAAAAGCTTTTTAGTAAATTATAGTAAATCGTCGATGGGCGTGTAACTCAGTGGGAGAGTGCTACCTTCACACGGTAGAAGTCGTTGGTTCAAACCCAATCGCGCCTAAACAGAGAGAGGGATCCTTGTGGTCCCTCTCGTTGTTTATAGGTGCACATATTTGGGTTTGAATCCGAGCGATAGCCAGACGCTCCGGCAGGTTTGCGTCTGCAGCGAGGCGGCCTGAAAGTTGCCCTACAAAAGGCAACTGAAAGGCAAACCCTATCTCGTGTAAACAGAGAGAGGAACCCTTGTGGTTCCTCTCGTTGTTTATACGTACTAGTTAGGGTTTGAATCCGAGCTGTGTAACATATTTCAGCAGTTGTGCGGAAATATGTTACATTTATGTCACAATCGAAGCAATTTTTGCAAAAAGTGACATTGACAAATGAAAAAGCAATGAAAATAAGGGCTACTCCATATATTATTCTTGAAATACCGCTATGCAAAAAAGATATTTCTAATGCACGACATCTTTCATTAGAATTTTTGATTGAGCAGGCCTTGCAAAAGACGCGCAAAGTGTGCCACGCGGCGTGCAGCACGTTCAGCGAGCCCAAACGGCAAGCGGAAGCGTATCAAAACGCACCAAGCACGCCAAAGCGGCAACCCCAAGCGCACCACGCAAGCCTAGCTTAATATTCAATTTGAAGGAGAAAGAAGATGGCAAGATTTACACTTCCTCGTGATGTTTATCACGGCAAGGGTGCCATGGAAGCACTGAAGACGTTCCAAGGAAAGAAAGCAATGATTTGCGTGGGCGGTGGCTCAATGAAGCGCTTTGGATTCCTGGATAAAGCTATTTCCTACCTCAAAGAAGCAGGAATGGAAGTTGAAGTATTTGAAGGAATTGAACCAGATCCATCAGTAGAAACTGTAATGAAAGGCGCAGAAGCAATGCTCAAATTCCAGCCAGACTGGATTATTGCAATGGGCGGCGGTTCTCCAATTGATGCAGCAAAAGCAATGTGGATTAAATATGAATATCCAGAAGTAACCTTCCAGGATATGTGCAAAGTCTTTGGCCTCCCAAAACTTCGCAAAAAGGCACATTTCTGTGCAATCTCCTCAACCTCAGGAACAGCAACAGAAGTAACCGCCTTCTCAATCATCACCAACTATGCCGATAGAATCAAATACCCTATCGCAGACTTTGAAATCACACCAGATGTAGCAATTGTTGACCCAGATCTTGCAGAAACCATGCCCAAAAAGCTCGTTGCACACACAGGAATGGATGCAATGACACACGCAATTGAGTCTTATGCCTCAACAGCAAATTGCGATTACACAGATCCACTTGCACTCTATGCAATCAAGATGATACAAGAAGATCTCATCCCATCCTACAACGGCGATATGGCAAAACGCGACAGCATGCACAACGCACAATGCCTCGCAGGAATGGCCTTCTCCAACGCACTACTTGGAATTGTCCACTCAATGGCACACAAGACCGGAGCTGCATTTGAAGATTATGGTGCACACATCATCCACGGCGCAGCAAACGCAATGTATCTTCCAAAGGTCATAGCCTTCAAC
>CAVKHB010000141.1:0-1094 GCA_963656005.1 Coriobacteriaceae bacterium | reverse complement strand
CCCAGCAGCCTTAGCTCGCTATGGCAAGATAGCCGACATCATGCAGCTTGGTGGCAAGGACGACAAGGAGAAAGTCCAACTTCTCATCAAAGCCCTTCGCAAGATGAACGACGAGCTCAACATCCCACACTGCATTAAGAATTACGGCGCAGACAGCTATCCAACTGAGCAGGGCTTCGTCCCAGAAGAGGTCTTCCTCGCACGCCTACACGACATTGCAGTAAACGCAATTGCAGACGCCTGCACGGGATCCAACCCACGCCAGCCAAGCGTTGAAGAGATGGAAAAGCTCCTCAAATGCTGCTACTACGACACCGAAGTCGATTTCTAATCAGCACAAGAAATCTAAACACAAGACCAGGCCTCATCACGGGACCTGGCCTTTTTTATCCCGATATCCTTATCCCCCATCCCCTGATTTAACTAAAAAAACAAAGCCATATAATGAGGCAACGTAATTTTTGAGTTTTCTACACCCACATTTCCATCAATAAGTTTAAATGCAAAGGCAGGGTGATAACTAGAAATAAACTGATTTAACGACTCCGTGTCCCCTCTTTTTGCCTTGACTTCTATAGGAATAACAGAACCGTCTTTCTCATAGATAAACTCTATCTCTTGGCTGTTATCTTTGCGCTTAAAGTAGTAAAGATTAAAGCCTCTCTTATAAAGAATATCAAAGATTAAATTCTCGTATATGCCACCTTTTGCAGGACCAGTTAAGGACTTTGTAAGCAAAGCCTTTTGAGTTTCAAAACCATACATACTTGAGGTCAAACCAATATCGGTTGCATAAAGCTTAAAATTCTCTGGTTGTTCATAAGCTTTCAAAGGCATCACAGGAAGAGAAACATTCTTTACAAGATGCACCAATCCTGCATCCTCAAGCCATGCAACTGAATTGTCGTACTTCTTTGCAGATCCACTCTTATCAACCACCTTATATTGGAACTTTGTATATTCTTTTGCTAATTGCCGCGGAATAGAATTATAGCAAGCTTTAATTTTAGGTTTTTCTGAATTTTTGGCATACTGTTCAATATCGTCTTCATAAGATTTGAATATCTTTTGTTGCGTCTTGTAGACTTCTTGAA
>CAVKHB010000140.1:0-4452 GCA_963656005.1 Coriobacteriaceae bacterium | reverse complement strand
GGAATGGAAGGTCTGTAGCTCTGACTGGAAGTGGAATGTAATCATCCATAGCCTTGAGGAGCTCTTCAATACAAGCTGTTGCTTCTGGATTGTCAGGCTCTGTCATTGCCTTATATGCAGATCCCTTAATAACTGGGCAGTGATCACCATCAAAACCGTAGCTGTTGAGGAGATCTCTCATCTCTTCTTCAACGAGGTCACCAAGTTCTGGGTCATCAATCTGGTCCATCTTGTTGATGAAAACGATGATTGAAGGTACACCAACCTGTCTTGCGAGAAGGATGTGTTCCTTTGTCTGTGCCTTAGCACCGTCATCAGCAGCAACAACGATAATTGCACCGTCCATCTGTGCAGCACCAGTAATCATGTTCTTGATGTAGTCGGCGTGGCCCGGGCAGTCAACGTGAGCATAGTGTCTGTTATCAGACTGATACTCAACGTGTCTTGTGTTGATGGTTATTCCTCTAGCCTTCTCTTCTGGAGCGTTATCAATCTCATCATAGTTCATGAGCTTGTCGCCGTACTTTCTAGCGCAATACTGTGTGATTGCAGCTGTGAGAGTTGTTTTACCATGGTCAACGTGACCAATAGTACCAATGTTTACGTGTGGCTTGGTTCTCTCAAACTTCTCTTTAGCCATCATGTCCTCCTTGTGACCTTTTGTCACAAATCCAATAAATAAATAAGAATGTGCTCTAAAGGCACAAAGCCTTTACCAACTTACCGCGAGACAAACCTATTTTGTTTTATGAGTTACTAAAAAGAAGGAATCCAGAGGTCAGAGCCCCAACGTCTTGGGAAACCGACATAGCACAATTTGTAAAAACCGTGTTTCTGGAACCACCTTATCACCCCTAAAATGATTGGTTTGGCTCTAGAATCTCACTCTTCTGATACTTTTAGGGCATACCAGTGGCGAGACACCTTGGGTAATATAGTCCAAAACCCAATTTTGTGTCAAGCACTGAAATAAAATAATCTAATTTCTTTTAACTTAAAATGTTAAATAGTCACACATGAAAGAATCAAAGCACTCGTGAATGAGTTTTTGGCCTTTCTCATTTGGGTGAATTCCATCAATACACATCAAATCTTGATCTTTTTCATGCATAAAAGCGGATCTTAAGTCAATCAAAGGAATATTACGTCCTGCTGCAATACCTTTAACAGCATCGGAATAAACCTGCTGGAAGTTTGCAATGCGGTCGATGTCGCCAAGCCAACTCATGACCCTATCTTTTGCCAAATTCAGAGTTTTGCAAAACCAGTTGAAGTATTTTTCGCTTTGAACTGGCACCAAGGTGGTGACAACTGGCTTTGTCCCCTTTTCAATCAAGCTATCAAGCATATCTTCGTAGGTACCAATAAAAGTACTGATATCTGTATTGGGACCATGAACACCAAGAGGATCATCATTAATCTCCTTCCACTTGAAGTCGCTGTCATTTCCACCAAAATCCATAAACATGACTTCTGGCATATCGCTAGTGAACTTCTTCTTAACAAACTCCCAAGCCTTGGTTACGGTGCAACCAAACTTACTGTGGTTCTCAAGCTTAAGTCCTGCTCTATCTGCAATCATGCTAAAATTGATGCCATCACATACTATATATCTATTAGTATTCTCTTCAAGACTAATGCCTTTGAGAATTGAATCGCCTAATATGCAAAGTTTTCCGTTGCTCATTTGTTGCCTCCAAATCACATCCGAATTACATCTAACGAATAGCATCAAATTAAACACAGGAAAATAGCCATTTATATTCATTTTGATTTTCTGGGAAAGACTTACTATTTTATAAAAGTGTAAAAGTACATTTATACTACCCATAGTTAATGCTAACTATCTAGAATCATTTTGTTTAGAAATAAGAAAATAACAAAATCATTAACTACTAGTGAATAGAACACCCTATTCAGTGAAAACGGGTTATATGTACTAGAAGATATAGTTATCCAGTTGAGGAATCATATAGGTTAATCTTCAAAAAAAAAGACCCCCGAAGCTGAACTCGGGAGTCTTTTCTTTTCTCGTTTCCAATTATCGAAGAAATTAGAATCTGATGTGGCTGAAAGCCTTGTTGGCTTCTGCCATTCTGTGCATATCTTCCTTCTTCTTGAAAGCTGAACCAGTATTTGCGTAGGCATCAAGCATCTCAGCAGCAAGCTTTTCACTCATGGACTTTCCTGAGCGGCCGCGTGCAGCAGCGATAATCCAGCGCATTGCAAGAGCTTCACGTCTTGGTTCTCTAATCTCAGTAGGAACCTGATATGTAGCTCCACCAACTCTCTTTGACTTTACTTCAACTGCTGGTTTGACATTGTCAAGAGCCTTGTTGAAAACATCAAGAGGTGCATCACCAGTCTTTTCGCCCATGATTTTCATGGCATCGTAAAGAATGCGGGTGCTAACTGATTTCTTTCCGTCAAGCATCATGCGATTGATAAATTTCTCAACAACAATGCTGTTGTATACGGAATCTGGAAGGACTTCTCTAACAGGTGCGTTTGTTCTTCTTGACATACAGATACCTCCTCATCAAGCCTTTGGTTTCTTTGTACCGTACTTGGAGCGGCTTCTCTTTCTGTCTGTGACACCCTGAGTATCCTTTGTACCACGAATAATGTGATAACGAACACCAGGAAGGTCCTTAACTCTTCCACCACGAAGCAATACTACTGAGTGCTCCTGGAGGTTGTGTCCAATACCTGGAATGTAAGCCGTGACTTCAATGCCGTTTGAGAGACGGACACGAGCAACCTTTCTCAAAGCTGAGTTAGGTTTTTTAGGTGTTACGGTCATGACCTTTGTGCAAACACCACGTTTCTGTGGGCAGCCTTCCAATGCAGGGGACTTGGTCTTGTGTGTAACCTTTGAACGACCTTTTCTGATCAGTTGGTTAATTGTAGGCATTATGCTACTCCTCACCGTACACGACGCTTCCAGAACATAATGGCGCTGGAACAACTGCCATGTACGCAAATAAACCATCCATACGGATGATTGTGGGCTGTACCAAGGCACAGCCCTTTATCTCAAAAATCAAGGTCAGCGTGTGAATCAGTCTTCGTCGTCAGAGAAATCGGAATCATCTCCAGCAAACTCTTCTTCATCACCCTCAATTGTTGACATATCTGCCAAATCTTCGTAGTTCTCTTCCTGAGCTCTTGAACTCATTGCAGACTCAACTTTGTCGTTAACTACGTCAATAGCATCTTCATCCTTAAGTTTAACGTTTCTGTAGCACTCCATACCTGTACCAGCAGGAATAAGGTGTCCTATGATGACGTTTTCCTTAAGACCACGCAACTCATCTCTACTACCAGCAATTGCTGCATTTGTCAAGACCTTAGTTGTCTCCTGGAAGGATGCAGCACTAACGAAGGAGTCAATTGACAACGAAGCGTTTGTAATACCAAGCAAGCAAGGTCTTGCAGTAGCAGGCTGACCGCCACTAGCTAAGACTTCTTCATTCTCCTTGTGGAACTTAAACTTATCAACCTTCTGTCCAAGGATAAACTTAGTATTTCCAACATTAATAATCTCAACCTTCTTGAGCATCTGTCTAACAATGATGCCAAGGTGTTTATCATTAATATCTACACCCTGAAGTCTGTAAACTTCTTGAACTTCGTTAAGCAAGAACTGCTGAAGTGCATTTTCACCAGAAATGGCCAAAATGTCATGTGGATCAATATTTCCGTCACAAAGACGTTCTGCAGCTTCAACATGGTCCCCTTCTCTTACAAGAATATGCTTTCCAAGAAGGATTGCATGTGAATGTTCTTCTCCAAAATCATCTGTGACAACAACAATTCTCTTGCCCTTTGAAACAGGACCAAAGGAAACTATACCACTTGCCTGAGCAAGGACTGCAACGTTTCTTGGCTTTCTTGCTTCAAAGAGTTCTCCAACTCTTGGGAGACCACCAGTGATGTCCTTTGTCTTAACACTAGCCATCAAAAGTCTTGCAATAACATGTCCTTTGGCTACCATTTCACCATCTGCAACCTGAATGTAGGAAGAACCTGGAAGCAGATAAGAAGCAATTGTCTTTCCATCAGCATCGACAATTTCAAGTCTAGGCTCAACGTTTTCAAGGGAGTGGTCAGTAACTCTATATCCAATGATACCTGTTTCTTCGTTAACTTCCTTAAGAAGAGTTGTTCCCAAAGTGAGGTCAACGAATTTAACCATACCATCGTACTCAGAAATAATTGGCTCTGCGAATGGGTCAAAGGTCATAAGAGCATCGCCTGCTTTGACGTAGGAATTCTCTTCCACCTTTACCTCTGAACCGGCTCTTGCATCAATCTTTTCTTCTGAAGCGAGAATCAAGAGCTTATCTTTGGTAATCTTAACCATTCCACCCTTGTTACCACAGTAGCACTCCTCTTTTCCGTTTGTGCAAACGAGTGAATTTCCAGCAACCTTAGAGCCATCTTCAATAC
>CAVKHB010000139.1:0-4479 GCA_963656005.1 Coriobacteriaceae bacterium | reverse complement strand
GAAAATGGAGACATCGTTTGTAACTTGTGTTATTTGTCCCAAGGGCTGTTCAATTGCTGTTGAGTGGGAAAATGGTGAAGAAAAAAAGGTTGTTAATGTAAACGGTAATAGTTGCCCCCGAGGCCTAAAGTATGCTACTGCGGAAATCCTTCATCCAGAGAGAGTCTTAACTTCTACAGTTAGAGTTAGGAACGGCTCGTTAACTCTTCTTCCTATTCGTAGTGCAACTCCAATACCAAAGGAAGCTATGATGGAAGCCATGAAAACCATATCATCAACAATTCTTGATGTTGCCTCTTTTGGCGGTTCAAGTGTAAAAATGGGGACTCCAGTCATCAAAAACATTGCTGGAACTGGTGTGGACATGATTGCCTGTAGAGATGTGCTAGCTAAATAGTTTGTCTAGGGTTTTTGTCTGCCTTCAAGCTCAGTTTGCAAAAACATCTCTAAAATACTGATTGATTGCTTTTGTAATTCCTTTTACCGTGTCGCTTGCAATCATGCTAATTGGGTTGGTTTCTTCTTGTGCAATTTCACCTGCTTTACCATTAATATAAGCTCCTGCAATTGTTGAAAGGGTAAGGTCCTGGTTCCATGCACAAACAGCAGAAAGAATTCCAGAAAGAACATCTCCACTTCCAGCTGTTGCCATGCCGGCACAACCTGCATCTGTAAGATAAGTTACACTTCCATCTGTAACAATTGTTGTTGGCCCTTTTAGGAGTAAAACTACATTGCTAGTCTTCTGCTGTCTGACAAAGTCTTGTGCATGTGCAATGGGGTTTTCTTGAATTTTGTCAATCTTAAGTCCTGTAAGTCTTGAGAATTCCTTTAAGTGCGGGGTGAGAACTACTTGGCTCTTTGCATCCCATAGTTTCTTTGGATTGTCTTTTGTTATCTGAGAAAGAATTGTAAGGCCATCGGCGTCAATTATAAGGCGCCCATCATAGTTTGAGAGAATATAGGAAAGCAGTTTAGAGGTCTGGGATGTGACCCCAATCCCCATTCCAAAAGCTATTGTTTTCACTCTTTTGATAAGTTGCTTGATTTCTTCTTCAACAAATACAATTTCCCCGTCTGCGTCTGAAAGAGGGTATAGAGTGCTTTCAAGAATATGAGGTGTTACGTCATGGATTAAAGAGCTTGGAAGTGCAATTTGAACAACACCAGCGCCCGAGCGCATTGCAGCATTGGCAAGTGTGGCCAGTTGTATTGCTCCACAGTACTGTTTGGAACCACCAATGAGGGCAATGTAGCCATACGAACTCTTGTTGGAGTAGTTTGGACGGACTTTGAAAATCTCGTTAAAATCTTCTCTCTCTACGAGCCAAAAGGGTTTTTCAATAGGAGAAATCCCAATGTCTATATTGCACTTGGTTTTCATTACGTCCTTTGCTTGATTCAGAAAGTGCCCTGATTTAAAGTCTCCAATAGAAACGGTTAGATTCGACTTAACGCAAAGCTGTGAGAGTCCATTGTCCCCATCAAGACCACTATTGATATCTACAGACACAACATAGGCGTTGCTAACGTTTATCTTTTCAATAATTTGGGCGGCAAGGCCACGGACATCTCCTTTGAACCCTGTTCCAAAAATACAGTCTATAATTGTATGATACTCGTAAAAATTAGTGTCATCACTACAAAATAGGACATCAATTTTATTTTTCAAGCATTGGTTGAGGTAAAAACCGCCATCTGGTGAAGCCTTATCGGAGAGTCTAAAAATGGTGCAAGCAATATTTTTATCATGAAGGATTTTTGCAATTGCATAGCCGTCTCCAGCATTGTTTCCGGAGCCACAAACAATGGCCACTGGCTCAGTAATGAGCCTGTCCCTACACATTGCATCAACAACACCATTTGCAGCTCTGTACATCAATTCTTTGCCAGAAACGCCACTTTCAATAGTATGTGCATCACTTTTTCTCATGTTATCAACGGACAGAACCTTAATCATGCTATGCTCCAAAAAGGTTTGTGGTTTATGCAAAAACTTAGACCTTGAGGTTGTTGCAAAACCACTTTTTAATCTCATTTTCTAAATATTAGTGTTCTTCTTCACAACTCGCAAGACCATGTGGTATTATGTTCCAGTTATGAACACTGTTGAAAATACTCTTGCTAATACAAAGTTAGAGGCCATAGCACAAGCCTTTAATCTCAATGGAAATATCGTTTTTTCTGAAGTAATTTCTGCAGGAAAAGTAAACCATACTTACAAAGTAGTCTTAGAAAGCACTCAAACCTCCTCTCAGGACACGCAGAAAGCGTATCTTTTTCAAGAAGTTAATACCTATGTTTTTAAGAAGCCAAAAGAAGTCATGTTAAACATTGACAAAGTCATTCAGCATATAAAGAAAGAAAACCCAAATGCACTATGTCTGGAATTGCTCTATGCCAAAGACGGTCACAACTATTACGTCACGGGCGACACCTTTTGGCGCATATATAAATACATAGACTCGGTGTCCTATAATTCTTCAAAAGATCCGCAAATTGTCTATGATGCCGCCGTTGCTTTTGGTTCCTTCCAAAGAGATTTGTCCAACTTTGATGCAAGCCTGCTTCACGAAACAATTGTAGACTTTCACAATACCCCCAAACGCTACGAGACCTTGGAGGCTCACTATAAACAAGATGAGCTGGGTAGGGCGTCGCAATGCCAAACTGAGGTAGACTATCTCCTTTCTATGAAAGAAAAAGCCTGCATATTACAGACGCTCTACAAAGAAGGTAAGATTCCAATGCGCGTTACCCACAACGACACAAAAATAAACAATGTCCTGTTCGATAAGAACACCAACAAAGCTTTATGCGTTATTGACTTAGACACCGTCATGCCAGGCTTCACTGGCCATGATTTTGGCGACGCAGTACGCTCGGCCGCAAACAGCATGGGTTCAGCCAGCCTCGAATTCGACAAAATCCGCATTGACCTTGACATCTTCAGAGCCTTCGCCAAAGGCTTCCTTTCCAAAACAAAAGACGTCCTAACCCCCGCAGAAATCTCTTCTCTCGCCGATAGCTGCCTCGTCATGACCTTGGAACTCGCCTCAAGATATACCGATGACTTTATAACCGGAGACAAATATTTCAAAGCCTCATACCCAACGCAAAACTTAGACAGAGCCAGAAACCTAATAGCCCTTGCCAAAGACATGGACCAAAACCTGCCCCAGATGCGCCAGATTATTTCTCAACTGTTCTTATCTTGAGAATATTATATCTAACCTTTCCCTTGCTGATGTTTCCATATTCTATGGCCTCTTTTGGACAAAAACAAATGCACGCCATGCAGTGCGTACATTTACTTCCCCAGTGAGGAACACTTTTACCCTGCGCACTAGCCCTGCTTGCTCCCATAGAAATGTTGTTTAATGGACAAACCTTAGCACATAGACCACAACTCACACAGGCATCAGTTACTCGAAAGGGCGAAGCCTTAATCTTAAAGAGATAGAAGAGCTGGTTGACAGGACCACTCATAAACCAATCTGCCATTGTTGCTCTTTTTTTGCGAACTTCTAGAGGCTCCTCTTTCTTTATTTCCTCAGCAAGCCTATTTATGCGTTTATCAGCAATATTAACAATCTTTTCAGCCTTGTCCAAAGCAGGGGCGTTGAACATAGCAATATAATTTTCAGGCATAACCAAATGAGTTGTTCCCATGTAGTTAAAACCCTTCTTCTTACATAGCTGTCTGTTGTAATATCCCGCATTGTGAATGGAGTCTCCGCAGGTCATAACAAAGAACATGTTTTTGACACCGCAGAAGGAACTTTTCTCAATCCAATCTGTAACAATCCTAGGGGTTCTCCAAGCATACGTAGGGCAAACAAGAATTATCCTGTCGCTAACAACAAATTTACCCCATTCCTTTCTCTTAAGAGCTTCATTTATGGAATAAACATCATCGCCCAAAAGCTCTGCAAGCCTTAACGCTACATACTTACTGTTTCCTGTTCCAGAAAAATATAAAATCATATTTCCATTATATCACTGCAAAATGTCAAAAACGCAAACAGTTTCATCTGTTTCAAGTGTGTTAAGTGTTTCAGTCTTGTAAAGTGCAACGGTCGTCTCGGCTGTGCTACTTGCTACCCACTTGCCACACAAAGGACAGCTGGAAATTAAATTTTTACTATTTGATTGTAAAGAAAAGACTACCCGATGCGGTTAGTCTGCCCTTTACCTCGCCCGCACGGTTAGAACGACTGGAACGGATGGAACGACTGGAACGGATGGAACGACCCACACGACCGCAACGACTGGAACGACCGCAACGACCCACACGACCTAAACAGATTGGCAAACACTTTGCACAAAAGTTTTGCGCCTTCCTTCTCCAAGTTGCAAACCCAAGCCCCTAAGATTCTGCCATTTTTTTACTCCACCCCCAAAGAATCAATGTTCTTTATCAAAAAGGGCACATAAACTTTGACCTAGAAGAATTATTTAAGTACATTAATGGTGGAA
>CAVKHB010000138.1:0-4556 GCA_963656005.1 Coriobacteriaceae bacterium | reverse complement strand
TTGTAGTAGAGCCTCTAAGTGCGTCAAACACAAAAAGCCCAACATAGGCTCCAACCATGAGAATATCGCCATGAGCAAAGTTTATAAATTTAAGTATTCCGTAAACCATGGTGTAACCCAATGCAATAAGTGCATAGATACCACCAAGGGTCAAACCATTCATGAGATGCTGGAAAAAAGTACTAACAGACCCCACGCAAACCTCCATTTACAAAGGCTCTCCCCAATTCTGAAACCAATTAGGAAGAGCCTTGACTAAAAAGCAGGATAAAGAGTTTTTTGCAAAAACCTCTAAATTAATAAAGCTAAACTTTACTCAACCTGAACCAATTTTCCATTCTCAACCTTGAAAGCGCCAATATAAACTGGAGTCGTACCCTCAACCTTGTAAATGCCCTGAGAAGCAACGAGGTCTCCGTTTTCAGCAAAGTTGATAATTCCATTCACGCCTTCAAAATCTTTGACCTGCTGCATACCATTCTTGATAGCTGCGCGGTTGGTGCCAACCTTCTCAATGACAGAAGCCAAAATGTAGGTAGCATCATAGGCATTGGAAGCAAAGGAATCGGGCCCTACGCCCCACTTTGCAGTATAATTTTCCTTGAAAACCTTATTTTTATCGGACTCAGTAATCTTTGCAGAAGCGGTGTAAATTACACCATCTGTGTACTGGCCAGCAAGGGTGTAGATTTCTTCGCTCAAGAAGCCATCACCTGAGAGGAAAGGCTTATCAATACCAAGCTGAGAAGCCTGCTCAAGAATCTGAGCCATCTCAGCTGTGTAATCTGGAATATAAATTGCCTCAGCATCTGTATTCTTCAAGTTAGTCAACTGGGTCTTGAAATCTTTATCGCCAACCATGAAGGTAGCTGTTGCCACAATCTTGCCACCCTCAGCCGTGAAGGCCTCACTCATACTCTCATACAAACCCTGGCTGTAATCATTTTTTGCATACAACACGGCCAGTTTTCTGTACCCGAGCACCTCATACCAATACTTACCAGCAACTTCTCCCTGCAAGCCATCTGATGGCGTAGTCCTGAAAATATATTCGCCAATATTGGTGATATCCTTATGTGAGGCCGATGGTGTTATGATGACAATTCCTTCAGCCTCCGCACGTTCTGCAACAGAGAAGGCCTCACCAGTGAGGACTGGACCTATAATAGCACAAACTTTATCTGAAGAACTGAGCTTTTCCATAGCAGCGAGAGCCTTTTGCGGATCCCCTTCACTATCTTCAGCGTAAAGCTTTATCTCTACGCCATTTATACCACCATTGGCATTGATTTCCTCAATCGCCATTTGTACAGCCTGCTTACATAGAGTTCCATAGTTCGCATAATCCCCAGTAAGTGGTCCAATAAACCCAATTTTAATGGATTCGCTGGAGCTCTCCTCTTGGTTTCCGCCAGCGAAACACATTGAAACAAACACAAAAGCAATCAGTAACAAAACGACGATTTTTTTCATACCTGTATCTCCTATATCGCTAAAAATATGACCGACAATATACAAAAAACCGTATTTTTATTCAACGTTTACGCGTTAGAAGAAAAACAAAAATGTAAATTTTATAATTTTTTTGTCACAATTAAGACAATATTGACAATAGTCTTAACATGTGTACAATCCAATTTGTCATGGAAAATACTATAAAAGAAAATAAGCTAGGCGTAATGCCAATTGGAAAGCTGTTAGCCAGCATGTCAATCCCAACAATGTTCTCAATGCTGATTCAAGCTCTATATAATATAGTAGACAGCATCTTTGTATCCCAATACAGTGAAAAAGCCCTTACAGCAGTATCCCTGGCCTTCCCAATGCAAAACCTAATGTCCGCTTTTGCCGTTGGATTAAGCGTTGGAATTTGCTCCGTTATTTCAAGAAAACTTGGAGAAAAGAAAGAAGAAGCTGCACTTAAGGCGGCAGAAACTGGCTACACAATCTTATTAATTTGCACAGTAGCCTTCATGATAATTGGTGCAACCTTTTCCGAGCCTTTCTTCCGTCTTTATACAACGGATGAAGAATTAGTTTACCTGGGAACACACTATCTTAGAATTTGTCTTGTAATTTCCGTAGGTTGTTTCTTAGGTGTGTACAGTGAAAAAGTTTTACAAAGTACTGGAGATACAATCCATCCAATGATAATCCAACTTTCAGGAGCCATCTTTAATATTATTTTTGACCCCATCATGATTTTTGGCTACTTTGGTTTTCCTGCTATGGGAATTGATGGAGCCGCCTATGCCACCGTTGGCGGACAGATTTTAGCAATGTTCATTGGTGCCTTCTTTGTAAAACGTAACCAGTATGTAAAAATCAGATACACAACAATTAAGTTTGATAAAAGAGCCTCTAAGGACATTCTTCAAGTTGGTATTCCAACTGTAATCATGCAAGGAATTGGCACGGTAATGACAAGTCTTATGAATGGCATTTTGATAGCCTATGACGTCATTGCCACCACAGTTTTTGGGGTATACTTCAAGTTACAGTCCTTCATTTTCATGCCGGTCTTTGGATTAAACAGTGGCCTCATGCCAATTTTAGCCTACAATTATGGAGCCAAAAACAAAGAGCGTATGATGAAAGCTTTAAAGTTAGGTCTAGCCGTGGCTTTTACAATTATGATCCTTGGAATGTTGACCTTCATACTAATTCCAGACACCCTTTTGGGTCTCTTCCAAGCTTCTGACAACATGCTCAAAATTGGAGAAATTGCACTAAGAAGAATCTCCTACTCCTTCCCAATAGCAGCTTTTATCATTGTAATGGGCTCCCTCTATCAAGCCATGGGAGACGGATATCTTAGCATGATTACTTCTATAGTCCGACAAATTGCAATTCTTCTTCCTTGTGCTTGGGTTTTGGGAAAACTCTTTGGCCTAGATGCAATTTGGTTTGCCTTTATCATTGCAGAAGCCTTGGCCATGGTAATGAATCTCTTCTTCTTCAAGAAAGAACAAAAGAAGCTCAACTTCTAACAGCCAAAGTATCGTAAGTAGTCTTAATTTGATCCTCAACAGAAGTTATCATAAGACTGACTGCATTGCGGTCAGTATAAGAAGGCGCGGGGACAGAACTTGCAAAATCAATAAAGCAATCCACGCGTTGAAAGCATTTTTTTCTACCTTCCAGTGCGCTTCTAAGACCTCTAATGGTCACCGGGACAATAGCTGCGCCGCTTTCAGTTGCCAGCCTAAAGGAGCCATGCTTAAAACTTTGAATCTCACCAGTTTTGCTCCTACTTCCCTCTGGGAAAATGCACATGGGACAGCCTTTTTTTACCCTCTCAATGGCCTTATTTATAGTTTTTACGCCCTTTTTTAGGCTTTTTCTGTTAATGAAAACGGAATTAATAGCGGAAATCCAAATATTCACACCGGGAACAAACCTAAGCTCTTCTTTAGCAACAAAACCGCATCGCACCCCAAGCGACAGCAGGGCCGGAATATCCAGAAGGCTGGTATGATTTGATACAAAGCATAACGGCTGACCACTCTTGCTTTTAGCCACCACGTCCGCCAAATTCCCCACGGCGTGAATCTTCACCCCCAACAAGACCATCACAAAGCCAGATAACTTTGAAGCCCACCAGAAGGTCCAATCTTCACCAAATTTTCTTATTCCTACCAATTTAAAGAGAAAACCAGGAATTATACCCACAACAATTGAGAAAACAAATGCAGGAATTACAATTATCCAAGCCCAAAAAAGGTAAACCATCCAGTTAGCTCCTAGTTAAAATCCCCTCTATAAAGATGTGCATAATGACCGTTCGCGTCAAGAAGTTCTTGGTGAGTTCCACTCTCAATTACCCTTCCTTTATCCAGAACAATAATCTCATCTGCATCCTTAACGGTGGTGAGTCTATGCGCAATAACAATAGAAGTTCTGCCAACAGAAAGCTTTGCAAAAGCATCCTGAATGAGTTTTTCACTCTCATTGTCCAAGGAAGAAGTGGCCTCATCAAAGATAAGAATTGGAGGATTCTTCAAGAAAACTCTGGCAATGGAAAGCCTTTGCTTCTGACCGCCAGAAAGTCTAGTTCCATGCTCTCCAACCTGAGTAGAAAGCCCATCTGGAAGTGAACGTATAAAATCTCCTAGGTTAGCAGCTTCAAGAGCACGTAACATTTCTTCTTCCGTAGCATTGGGCTTACCGTAGCGGAGATTCTCGCGGATATCGGCATCAAAAAGGAAGACATCTTGCTGGACAAAGCCAATCTTCTTGCGTAAAGAGGCCTGGGTGACGTCTCTGATATCTTGACCATCTATGGTAATGGAGCCACCGTCAATCTCGTAAAACCTAGGCAAAAGTGAAGCCGTTGTGGTCTTTCCTGCGCCAGATTCGCCCACAATGGCCACCGTTGTACCACCTTTAACATCAAAGGAGAGATTGCCAATTACTTCGCCATCAGCGCTGTCATAGCTGAAACGCACGTTGTTGTATTTGATATTTCCGTCAGTGACTTTGAGCTCGGTGGCGTCCTCTTTATCATTGATACTTGGCTTGATATCCATAACTTCTGTAAAACGCTCAAAGGCTGC
>CAVKHB010000137.1:0-4598 GCA_963656005.1 Coriobacteriaceae bacterium | reverse complement strand
CCATTTTTAAGCTCATATTCGGCCCAATTTGAAGACAGAGTAACTGCACTGTACACCCCGTTGACATAGTTGGTAACTGTTATGGAACTTGTGTCGGCATAATTAAATAGCCCTTCACAATAGTTATCAATCAAAGTTCCCAAGCCCTCGCCTTCAAGAGGTTGATAGACGCCTTCCTTCTTAACAGCACCGCTAACACTAACAGCCTTCTCTGCCTTCAAGAACTTAACTTCACAGCCTGGCTGAAGCAGTGGATTTTGCTCAGAGTCGCCCTTTCTAAGCGCCTTATACAAGTCATAACTCTTTGTCTGGCCATCACTAAAAGTAATTTGAATCTCTCTTGTTGAAGCATAATCATCGGCAAGATAGGCCAAGTCCGATAATCTACTTAAACCCCAAGCGGTAACCTGTGTTGTATAAAGCACTTCTCCAGAAACTTTTACAGAAAAAAGTCCGCAACCTACCAATGTAAGTTGTGGAGAAGAATAAGGGTAATAGGTAGAAACTAAATCTTCCACCTTTGTCTTAAATTCGCTAAAAGTTAGACCTTTTGCATCAATGACGCCAATAGAAGGAATGGAAACCTTGCAAAGGCTATCGGCTTGAAGAGAGAGGGTGATGTAGCTTTTGCCATCGGAATAAACTAGCTTGAAGGAATCCCCTGGCGTGACAGGATAAGTGACATCCCCAAGCGCCAAGAGAACTGGGTTGGAAGGGATTTCAAGCGAGGTACTGGACAACCCCAGCTGCGCGCTATAGGAGTAGTCCACGTCCTCTGGATACAGGGGAGATTGCACAAACAGTCCATCTGCAAAAAGCGGTGCACATGCAAATGCAAAAATCAAAACTATAATTAAAGCCCAAAGGCGTCCTTTTCTCCCCATTCTTAAGCCCCCATAAAATGAAAGTATTGTAACATTCTAATGGATATTTCAAGCCTTTACAATATTATCGTTCCGCTTGCCCCTTTTATAGAATGGTGTCTTGACCAAAACAGCCTTCTTTGGCTTGCCATGGATGAGAATTTCAATAGTGTCACCAAATTTCAGGCCAGTTTTACGCTCCATCAAAGCATAACCCACAAATTTATCCAGCGTAGGACTCTTGCAACCGCTTGTCACATAGCCCACCTCGCGGCCTTCAACCAGAACTGGATAGCTATTGCGAGCCACCCCGCCTTCTACCATCTCAAAACCACGCAAAGAACGCGGAATACCCTCTTCCTGCTGCTTCAAAAGGGCAGCCTTTCCAATGAAATCTGCATTCTTGTCCAGCTTAACAAACGTGCCCAAGTTAGCCTCAAGCGGCGTAATAGAGTCCGATATCTCATGCCCATACAAAGGCAATTTAGCTTCCAATCTCAAAGTGTCTCTAGCACCTAGACCACAAGGCTGGACTCCCATATCGTAGAAAGCATTCCAAAGCTCAGGTCCATCTTCAGCAGCGCAATAAATCTCAAAACCATCTTCACCAGTATAGCCAGTTCTACCCACAATGCACTTCTTTCCAAGAACACCAGAGGTATAGTCAATGCCAAAGAAACCAAGCTCCTTTGCATTAGGAATTAGCTTACCAACAAAGTCCACAGCAGTAGGCCCCTGAATGGCAATCTGTGCCGTTTTTGCACTCAAGTCTGTAATTTTTACACCATCAGTAGGCTTATGGGCCATTATCCAGTCCAAATCCTTCTCCACGTTAGAAGCATTCATAACCACAAAAAAGAGATCTTCCTTAAGACAATAGAGGATAAGATCATCCACGCATGTGCCGTTCTCATAGCACATGATGGCATAAAGTGCCCTACCAACTGGCTGAGTAGAAACATCGTTAGTAACAAGACTATCCAAGAAGGCTCTAGCCCCAGGTCCTTCCACTAGGCATTCGCCCATGTGGGAAACATCGAACATTCCCGATGTGTTTCTTACGGCATTATGCTCGGCAATAATGCCCGCCTTAAAGTTCACTGGAAGATCCCAGCCTCCAAAATCAATCAATTTAATTCCTTCGTAATTTTTATAAGCCTCGTAAATAGGTGTTGTGTGCACTTCTCTCCTCCATTTCATTTTTTTTACTGTTCTTCAATCTTATATCCATAAAATGCCACTTTCAACACAATCCAGAAGAATTCTAACGGATTTTGACAATTATTTTGTATTAACAAGTGGAGGCCATTATGCGCAAAAAATTTATTACACCACTTCTTTTACTGTTAATCTTAGCCCTGCCACTTTTACTGTCCTTCTCCTGCCAGTTAAACCCAGATGGGAATTCAGATGGAAACTCAGGTGGCAACCAAGGGGGCACGGGAAGCACAAGCTTTTCAAATTCTAGTATCTGTGTTGCCAGCTGGAATGTTCAAAATCTCTTTGACGACATTGATAACGGCACCGAATACAGTGAATATCTAAGCTCTAGCGGTTGGAACACCAAGGGCTACTACCTCAGACTTTCCAGCACAGCCCAAGTTCTAGACTACCTGCCCAAAGCAAAAGATTACATAATTGTTCTCAACGAGATTGAAAACACCAATGTAATTGAAGGCCTACTATCTCAGAAAAAACTAAAGTCAAAAAAGCTCGCTTGGTACGCCTTTGCTTCAGCCTATTCTGGCTCCATTGGAACGGCAGTTCTAAGCTCCCTAGAGATAGTTAGCGCAAAGGTTCACAAGACAGACGATAGCCTAAGACCCATACTTGAGGTGGAATTTAACACCAATGGTGGCAAACTATACCTTCTTTCGCTGCATTTCAAATCCAATCTAGGAGGAGAAACAGAGACAGCTCCAATGCGTCTAAAAGCTGCCAAAGTGGTAGCTCAAGTTGCCGCCCAGCTTAAAAAAGAAAATCCCGGCTGCCTAATTCTAACCTGTGGCGATTTTAATGAAGAGTGCTGGGCGGACAACACCATGACGCGTCTTCCTACCGTCTCGGCCCCACTTAAAGTTTCAGGAACATTTTCCAACGGAACTTGGTATTGCCCGTGGCTAGATACAAGTCAAAACCTTTGGCCCAACGGTTCCTACTACTACAACGAGCATTGGAAATGCTACGACAACATCCTAATTTCCCAAGAAGGGAAAGACAGCACAGGACTTGAATACACAAAAGCTGGCGTAATCTTCCAAGGAATCCTAAGAACAAGCGATGACAAGCCCAACGCTTGGCAGCTTAATTTATTAAAGGGAGTTTCTGATCACTTGCCCGTGTGGGTAGTACTGGAGTATTAGAGAGGATAAAATTATCGGGCTTAAATATCGGCCTTGGAAGAGACAATGCGGCTAATTAGCCCGTAGGAGATGGCTTGCTGCGCATCCAGCCAGTGGTCTCTGTCTGTGTCCTTGGCAACCTCGTCCACCTTTTTGCCGGTGGCCTGGGCTATAATCTCGTTAATCCTTTCCTTGATTTTCTCAAGCTGGATTGCGTGAATCTCAATGTCCGTGGCATTGCCCTTCATCTCGCTCAAAGGCTGATGAATAAGATAGGAAGAATTTTCAAGACCAATTCTCCTTTCTGCAGGCACGGCCAAAAGAACCAAAGAAGCGGCGCTTGCAACTAGCCCCATGCCAATAAGAATGACTGGAGAAGAGATGAATCTAATCATGTCATAGATGGCAAAACCAGAATTTACATCACCGCCGGGGGAGTTAATAAAAATCTTAATTGGGTCCTGACTTTCGGCATCCAGCACAAGAAGATCCTTGATGAGCTTATCGGCCATGTCCATGTTAATCTCACCCGTCAGAAGAAGGGACCGCGTCTTAAGTAGCTTGTCATACTGGCCTGCATTCTCCGTGGCCTTAACTGCCTTGTCTTCCTTATCTTCCAAAGTAAATCTATTCATCATTTTCCTCCAGTGCTAAAAATATCAGTTATTCCCACACTTGGCAATCTACAATATACTTTAATATACTTTAGCCATGAAATGTGCATCAGTTGCAATCATAGGAAGGCCATCGGCGGGCAAATCCACGCTGGTCAACACAATATGCGAGTCAAAAGTCTCCATCACCTCTCCCACCCCGCAAACCACGCGTAACGCAATCCGGGGCATTTATACCGATACCCGTGGCCAGCTGATTTTCACAGACACACCAGGCTATCATATATCGGAAAAAGGCTTTAACAAGCGCATGCAGGAAATTGCAACCTCTTCCCTAGAAGAAACAGACTCTGTCCTGTACCTTGTGGACGCAACCCGCACGCCAGGAGCCGAGGAAGATGCCATCTCCTATATGCTCAGTGGCCTATCCGTCCCGGTAATCTGTTGCATAAACAAAAAAGACATCCTGAGCCAAGAGCAAATTGAAACGGCCACCCAATACCTTCAAACCCACATGCCAGGCCGAGCAATCCTTGTCACGTCCGCCCTAGAGGACTCTGGCGTAGACGAAATCCTCATTGAACTATTCAAGCATGCTCCAGAAGGCCAGCTGATGTACGATGAAAACGCTCGCACAGACCAGAACCTTGAGTTTCGCATCTCCGAAATCATTCGCGAAAAAGCCATGAACTCAGTGAGCCAAGAAATCCCTCACGCCATCATGGTTGAGGTGGCAGATCTTGAATACAATGAAGAAGAAAACAAGGTCTGGATAAGAG
>CAVKHB010000136.1:0-4601 GCA_963656005.1 Coriobacteriaceae bacterium | reverse complement strand
CCACTATGCTCATGTATACAAACATAAAACCCCTCTATGTCTTTAATACAAAATATAATAGTTGATTGTAGAAAAAGGCAAGAATAAAGGTAGTTAATCTTAACTATTTGTCAAATGTTAGTAAAAAGCCCTCGAAAAGTATGGGCAATTGCCTTTTACAATATATATTGATATATTAGTCTAACTACTTGGATGTACGATTATGGAAACAGAACTAGTTTATCAAATCATTATGATTTTTGTTGGGATTTTCCTTATCTACCTTGCTATTAGCAAGAAGATGGAGCCAACTTTGTTGCTTCCAATGGGCTTTGGTGCCATATTGGTTAATCTTCCAGGGTCTGTTATTGCTAATGATATTGGAATTCTTTCTTGGCTTTACAACTTTGGTATTGATAAATACGAAGTTTTCCCATTGCTTTTGTTCATTGGAATTGGAGCTATGATTGATTTTGGGCCACTTATTCAAAAGCCATGGTTGATCTTTGTTGGAGCTGCAGGGCAGGGTGGAATTTTCCTTACAATGATGCTTGCCTCATTTTTCTTTCCTCTTAATGATGCTGCTTCAATTGGAATTATTGGCGCCGCAGATGGGCCTACGGCAATCTTGGTTTCACAAAGACTTAATTCCCAATTCATTGCGCCAATTTTGATTGTGGCTTATTGCTATATGGCGTTGGTGCCAATTATTCAACCAGCAGTTCTAAAGATTACAACAACCAAGAAAGAGCGAGAAATTCAAATGAAATATAAGGCTGGTACCGTTTCTCAGTTTACAAAAATTGTTTTCCCAATTGCTGTTACAATTATTTGTTCTTTGATAGCTCCAGATTCGGCTGCTCTAGTTGGTATGTTGATGTTTGGCAACCTATTAAGAGAATGTGGAGTTCTTGATTCCCTTTCAAAGGCTGCTCAGGATATTCTTTCTCCTCTAATTTCCTTGCTTCTAGGTCTTGCTATTGCTCCTATGATGGAAGGCTCCAAACTTTTGACTGTTCAAACATTAATGATTATTGGTTTTGGTCTTTTGGCCTTTATTTTTGATACAGCTTGTGGAGTATTCTTTATAAAGATTGTAAATATCTTCCTACCAAAGGGTTCTAAGGTTAATCCTTTAATTGGAGGTGCAGGGATATCGGCCTTTCCAATGTCTGCCAGAGTGGTGCAGAAGGTGGGAAATGAAGCAAATAGACAAAATTACTTGTTACCGTATGCCGTTGGTGCAAACGTTGCAGGACAGATTGGTTCTGTTGTAGCCGGTGGCCTTATCTTGTCTATGTTTGGTTGAGGGTAAAGAGATGTTTGGTTTACATATTACAGATGCAACTGCTATGAATACTGCTGAGGCGGTTAAGTATGGGTTTATTGCATGGGGACTTTTGGCAGTCTCCATGGCAGTAATTTTTGTTGTTGTTTTAGTTTTGATTAAGGCAAGTAATAAGAAAAAAGATAAGTAAGGAGGTTTTTACAAAAACCTCTAAGCTATTTCTTTTTGGCGAGCTTTTCCTTTATCTTTGCAAAAGCCTCGGCATGTTTTATTGATCGCATAGAAGGGAAGACTCTTATAAGTCTTCTTTGAATTGCGGACAATTCCCGTTCCTTTTCATCTAGGCTAATTTTGAGAGCATCAAGGCGAGTTTGGGCATCTGTCTTAGATTCCATGACGGTTTCAACCAGCTTTTTGGTGTTTTCGTTTTCTTTGACTTCAATAGCCTTATTTGACAGCTTGCGCCCAATTTCGTCACTAATCTGACGGATTTGGGCTGCTTTTTTATCAATCTCTTCCAATTTCTTGTTAAAGTGAAAGACACTTGCACTGGTAGCAATGAGGTCAGTAAAGAACGTTACGCAAAATATTGGAAGTGCTATGTAAGTCACAAGATTTGGAATGTGATTTACAAAGAAAGCAATGGAAGGGTGGATAATATCAACAAGGAAGACACAAGCAAAACCCCAAATTAAGGAGAAGGCTAAGCACACATAGCCTCCAATGTTAAGGGGCATTTTGGAGTAGTCCCACCATCTATGTTTAAAGATTTTTTCCATGAGATAGCCAGTGATGAGTTCTAGTACGGAAGTCAGCACAACGGAACCAAAGAAGAGAATCCAAAAGTTTTCCTTCAGTGGTTCTAGGAAGAGAACTACAATGACAACACCAAAGCCATATATTGGGCAAATTGGCCCATTAAAGAAGCCCCTATTCTCAAAGACGCCTCTAACGCAGGCTGCAAAGATAACCTCTGTACACCAGCCTAAGAAAGCATAAATGAAGAAAAACCAAATATAATTAAGAATAGTTGTGAGCATTGCATCCTCCTCTAGGTTTTTGGCAAACCTCCCTCACAGAGTCATTATATATTAAAAGTGACTTATTAAAAGCATAAAAAAGGGACCCCAAGAAAAATGGGATCCCTAAAAGCTTTACAACTAATAATTAGTCGTTGTACATAGCAATGAGCTTGAGAAGGTGCTCGTAGCGTTTCTTTGCTTCTTCTTCGTTTGCCTCAAAGAGCTCTGTTGCGCGCTCTGGGAACTCACGAGTAAGTCTGCTGTAACGAGCTTCGTTCATCAAGAATTCCTGATATCCACCAGCTGGTGCCTTTGAATCAAGAGTGAACTTCTTCTCTGCTGCTGGGTTATATCTGAAGAGGTTCCAGTAACCACAATCAACAGCCTTCTTCATTTCCTTCTGGCAGTTTGCCATACCACCCTTAATGGAGTGCATCTCACATGGTGCATAACCAATAATCAATGAAGGACCATGATAAGACTCAGCTTCTGTGATAGCTTTGATTGTCTGAGCTGGGTTAGCGCCCATAGCAACTTGTGCTACATATACGTAACCATACTGCATTGCAATCTCTGAGAGGCTCTTCTTCTTGACGTCTTTACCAGCTGCTGCAAACTGAGCAACCTGACCAAGGTTAGAAGCCTTAGAAGCCTGACCACCTGTGTTGGAGTAAACTTCTGTATCAAAGACAAATACGTTGACATCCTTCTTTGATGCGAGAACGTGGTCAAGACCACCGTAACCAATATCGTAAGCCCAACCGTCACCACCGAAGATCCATACGGACTTCTTGGCAAGATATTCTTTCTTATCAAGGATTTCCTTGGCTTCTTCGCAGCCACAAGCTTCAAGAGCAACAATCAAACTTGCTGTAGCAGCCTTATTGGCTTCTCCATCTTCCATGGTGTCAAGCCATGCCTGTGCAACAGGAGCTGCTGGTTTGTCTGAAGCTGCAATGTCTTTAATTTTTGCTGCAAGATCTTCACGAATCTTTTCTTGTCCAATGTACATTCCAAGACCATGTTCTGCGTTGTCCTCGAAGAGGGAGTTGCACCATGCTGGACCATGACCATTCTTGTCTGTGCAATATGGTGACGTTGAAGCAGGACCGCCCCAAATTGAAGAACATCCAGTTGCGTTGGAGATGTACATTCTGTCTCCGTAAAGCTGTGTTACGAGGCGAGCATAAGAGGTTTCTGCACAACCAGCACAAGAACCTGAGAATTCCAACATTGGCTGTCTGAACTGGCTTCCCTTAACGGTGTTGTCTTCCATTTCTTTCTTTGGAGCAACCTTGGAAACACAGTAGTTGAAGACTTCTTGCTGAGCTGCTTCTTCTTCCTGAGGAACCATTGTGAGAGCGCCAACTGGACAAGCACCAACACAAACGCTACAACCCATACAATCAAGTGGGGAGATAGCAATTGTGAACTTGTAAACACCCTTGCCTTTACCAGCCTTAATATCCATGACCTGAGCTGCTGCTGGAAGATTCTTTGCTTCTTCCTCTGTAAGAGCATAAGGTCTGATTGTTGCATGTGGACATACATAAGAACAGTTGTTGCACTGGATACATTTTGCAGCTTCCCATCTTGGAACTGAAACCGCAACACCACGTTTTTCGTAGGCTGCTGCACCAAGCTCAAACTGGCCATCAACATGATCCATGAAAGCTGAAACTGGGAGGCTGTCTCCATCCATCTTATCAACTGGCTCAAGAATTGACTGAACCATCTTGACGAGTTCTGGCTTGCCTTCAAGTTTTGTTGCTTCTTTTTCATCAACTGCATTTGCCCAATCAGCTGGAACTTCAACCTTCTTGAAGGCCGTTGCTCCAAGATCAATTGCCTTGTGGTTCATGTCTACAACATCCTGACCTTTCTTTAGGTAGGACTGAGTTGCCTTTTCCTTCATGTGAGCAATTGCTTCTTCTTGTGGCATAACCTTTGCCAAGGTAAAGAAAGCGGACTGGAGAATTGTATTAGTTCTCTTTCCCATACCAATTTGCTGTGCAAGGTCAATAGCATCAATTGTGTAAAGCTGAATGTTGTTCTTTGCAATGTAACGCTTGGAAGCTGCATCCATGTGATGGTTAAGCTCATCAAGGTTCCACTGGCAGTTAATCATGTAAACACCGTTTGGCTTAACATCTTGAACCATCTTGAAGCCCTTTGTGACGTAGCTTGGGTTATGACATGCAACAAAGTCTGCCTTGTTGATGTAGTAAGGAGACTTAATTGGGTTCTTTCCAAAGCGCAGGTGGCTGATGGTGACGCCACCAGTCTTCTTTGAGTCATACTGGAAGTAAGCC
>CAVKHB010000135.1:0-4615 GCA_963656005.1 Coriobacteriaceae bacterium | reverse complement strand
AGCGGTACGCGAGCTGGGTTCAGAACGTCGTGAGACAGTTCGGTCCCTATCTGCCACAGGCGTTGGATGTTTGAGAGGCCCTGCTTCTAGTACGAGAGGACCGAAGTGGACGAACCTCTGGCGAATCTGTTGTCGTGCCAACGGCACTGCAGAGTAACCACGTTCGGAAGAGATAAGCGCTGAAGGCATCTAAGTGCGAAACTCTCCTCAAGATTGAACATCCCCGACTTTAAGTCGATAAGGAACCAGAGAGACTATCTGGTTGATAGGCCGCGGGTGCAAGTGCAGTAATGTATTTAGCCCAGCGGTACTAATCATCCGAATGGCTTGACCATATTGTCCTTCTCATCTCAAGATTCATATTAGGAATCCTCAGACTAGACGTCTAAAACCTTTTAGGCTTCAAAGTTTGAGTGGACCTGGTGGTTATGGCAGAGTGGAAATACCCGTTCCCATCCCGAACACGGAAGTCAAGCGCTCTCACGCCGATGGTACTGCAGTTTTGCGGGAGAGTAGGTAGCCGCCAGGTCCTTTTTTTGTCTCTTCTTGTGCTTTGCACCGTATACTGCGTCGTTTCGCTCGGGCCGTGCAAGAGCACTGTCCTTCACTTACATTCTTGTCTACGGTACAAATCACTTCGAATGGCTATGTCCCTTTGCGACATTTGGGCGGTAAGTTCAATGAAAAACCTAAAAAACATAGTTTTCATTGAAAAATTTTCTAGGGCTGAATGTTTGGCTACACAAAAATTGAAATTTTTTGGCCTTTTTGTGTAGAGACACCACAAAAGTGCCTATTTTTTTGAGTTTTTGTGGGGCTGAGGGTTAACGGTGTTGCAAATTATCAAGATACCTTTAAAATTTTGGCTTTTTATGTTTTGATATAGCGGTATGACTAAGAGACTGCAAAAATACATTGGAGACAAGGCATTTTACAAAATGCTTCTTGGCATTGCTGTTCCCATCATGATTCAAAATGGGTTTACCAACTTTGTTAGTATGTTGGATAACATCATGGTTGGAAGACTTGGAACGGAGCAGATGTCGGGCGTTGCCATTGCCAACCAACTAATTTTTATTTATAACCTTTGCATCTTTGGCGGTCTTTCTGGCCCCGGCATTTTCACTTCTCAATTTTATGGCAAGAACGATAATGAAGGCATTCAGAATTCCTTTAGGTTTAAACTTATACTTGCTACTGTTTTGACAGTGTTGGCTATTATTGTACTGTCTTTATTTGGGGATAAGTTAATTGGGATTTACCTTCATAATAGCGAAGATGGCGGTGATTTAACGTTTGCTCTTCAAAGTGGATTGGAATATATACAAGTAATTTTCTTTGGACTGTTTCCATTTATGTTAGTACAAGTTTATTCTAGTACTCTCCGTGAGTGTGGGGAAACGGTTCTTCCAATGAAGGCAGGGGTTGTTGCCGTATTAGTAAATCTCGTATTCAACTATTTGCTTATCTATGGGAAATTTGGATTTCCCTATTTGGGGGTAAGAGGGGCAGCCGTTGCAACTGTTATTTCAAGGTTTGTTGAGGCAGCAATAGTTATTATTTGGACACATACGCACAAAGAAAAGCAATTATTTGCAAATGGGTTGTATTCGACCATAAAAGTCCCTAAACAACTTAGCAAAAACATTGCAAAGAAGGGATTTCCTTTACTTCTTAACGAGGCCATGTGGTCTTCCGGAATGGCTCTTCTCGTACAATGTTATTCTTTGAGAGGGCTTAATGCTGTTGCTGGTGTCAATATTGCGGAGACCCTTAATAACTTATTTAAGGTGGTTTTTCTTGCTTTTGGCTCTTCTGTTGGGATTATTATTGGAAGTTTGTTGGGCGCCGGAAAAATGGAAGAGGCTAAGGATACGGACAGAAAGATTATTGTTTTCTCAATATTTATCAGTGCCATCCTAGGAGTCTTTATGGCTTCTATTTCTGGTCTTTTCCCTCAAATTTACAATACGAATGATATTGCAAAAAGAATTGCAACTATCCTGATACTTGCACAAGCCGTTTGTTTGCCTCTTGGAGCTTTCAAAAATGCAACATATTTTACTCTTAGAAGTGGAGGACGCACCTTCATAACCTTCTTGTTTGACGGTGGCTTTGTTTGGGCCGTTAGCTTACCTACTGCTTTTGTTTTAAGCAGATTTACCAATGCCAGTGTTCTTTGGATTTTTTTGAGCGTGCAAATTGGGGACTTACTAAAAGGCATTCTAGGGTATATCCTAGTAAAGAACGGGGTCTGGATTAGAAGTATCGTTTCAGAATAGATTTGGATTTTTGTTGGAGTTTTAATGGAAGTTGTCATTTTAATTGCTTTGGGTTTGTGTCTTGTTCTCTTGGCTTTTGTGATTCTTAAGCAAAAAATAAGTCAGGAAGAACTTGATAGCTTAAAAGAAGGCTCTAGGCGTACGGAAAATTCTCTTGTTGGTGTAAGTTCAAATATTGCAACCCGTTTGGATGAGATGAGTAAGAGAAGTTTAGATTTAAATACTTTGGTTGATTCTCGGTTAGAAGCCTTTAGATCTGATAACGATAAACTTGTGAATACAGTTGAAGCTAAGCTTGAAGAGATAAGAAAAGATAACGAGAACAGGCTAGAGAAGATGAGGGAGACTGTAGACCAAAAGTTGCAAAGTACTCTTGAAAGTAGGATTGCAACTTCTTTTGATCAGGTGAGTAAGCAGCTTGAGAGTGTTTATAAGCAACTTGGGGAGATGCAAACCCTTGCAAAGGATGTTGGAAATCTTGAAAAGGTTTTGACTAATGTTAAAACTAGGGGTATTTGGGGAGAGATTCAGGCAGAGCGAATTTTGCAGGATATGCTACTTCCAGAGCAGTATGATAAGAATGTCAGCACAAAAAGAAACAGCCAAGACCGTGTTGAGTTTGCTGTTAAGCTTCCTGGTGCTAATGATGGAGAGAAGATTTATTTGCCTATTGATGCTAAGTTTCCTCGGGAGGATTACGAGAAACTTTGTGAGGCTTCTGAGCAGGGGGATAGAGAGAGTATAACTGCTCTGAGAAAGGCTCTAGCAAAAAGAGTAGAAGGAGAGGCTAAAGATATTAGGGATAAGTATATAGACGTTCCTTTTACTACCGATTTTGGGATTTTGTTTCTCCCTGTTGAGGGGCTTTATGCTGAGGTCTTGTCCATTATTGGCTTGCAGGAGAAGTTGCAAAGAGATTTCCATGTTATGGTGGCGGGGCCGGCAACGTTATCGGGCTTATTGAATAGTCTTCAGATGGGGTTCAGAACACTTGCCATTGAGAAGAAAAGTGCTCAGGTTTGGAAACTTCTAGGCGAGGTGAAGGCTGAGTATGGCAAGTTGGGCGTGGTGCTGGATGGAGTAAAAAAGAAGCTTGCATCGGCGAGTAATGAAATAGATAATGCATTTACGAGGCATAGGGCAATGGAGAGATGTCTGAGGGATGTGGTGTCCACTCAGGAGGTTCAGCCGCAAGAAGAGCTGCCAAGTGCAGAAATTAAGGAGGAGTGATATGAATCTTAAGGGAAGAAGCTTTCTTACATTGAAGGATTATACGAAGGAAGAGATTATCTACATGATTGATCTTGCTGCGCAACTTAAGGCCAAAAAAAAGAGAGGCGAGGTTGGGCACCTTCTTGAGGGGAAAAATGTCGTCTTGATTTTTGATAAGACTTCTACAAGAACGCGCTGTTCGTTTGAAGTTGCGGCGCTGGACGAGGGTGGACATGTCACGTTTTTGACTAATTCCCAGATGGGGAAGAAGGAATCTATTGAGGATACTGCAAGGGTTTTGGGTCGCATGTACGATGGCATTGAGTATAGGGGTTTTGAGATGAGCGTGTGCGAGGCCTTGCGTGATTTCTCTGGCGTGCCTGTCTTTAATGGCCTGACAGATGACGACCATCCCACCCAGGTTTTGGCCGATTTTCTCACCGCTCGTGAGCATCTCAACAAGCCTTTTGAAGAGATGAAGATGGCCTATATTGGGGATGGACGCAATAATGTTGCAATGGCATTGATGATTGGGGCTACTAAAGTTGGCATGGACTTTGCAATTGGCACCCCGCGTGAACTCTTCCCATCCCAGTCTTTCATGGACGAGATGGATGCCTTTGCTACAGAAAGCGGTAGCGAGCTTGTAGTCACAACTGATCCCTATGAGGCCGTAGAAAATGCCGATATCATTTATACCGATGTCTGGGTGTCCATGGGAGAGGAAGACAAAATGGAAGAGCGCATTGCGCTTTTGAGAGATTATCAAGTGACAATGGATTTGTTAAATGCAACGGGGAAAAAGACAACAATTTTTGAGCATTGTCTACCTTCTTTCCATGATTTAAATACTGTTGTAGCTCGTGATGTTGCAAAGAAATACGGTGAAAAATACGGCCTTACAACAGGAGAGATGGAAGTAACTGACGAGGTCTTCCGGTGTCCTAGATCCGTTGTCTTTGATGAAGCCGAAAACCGCATGCATACCATTAAGGCTGTGATGGTTTCTCACATGACAGATATGGATTGAGTTTTAAAGTTTACTTCTTTAAATTTTCAATTAGGTCCGTGACAAGGTTGCGGACCAAATTTTTATTTTGTGGGAGATAAACCATTTGTAG
>CAVKHB010000134.1:0-4653 GCA_963656005.1 Coriobacteriaceae bacterium | reverse complement strand
GGGCTCAACACACCCAAAGACCAGAAGCCCTCTTTCAAAACAGTGCTGGATTAAAGATGGTAGCCCCTTCCTGCCCTTCAGATGCTTACTATCTTCTTAGAGCTGCAATTAGGGATAACAATCCAGTTCTGGTTTTTGAACATAAACTGCTTTATGATATGGAAGGCTTCATTGAAGAAGAACCTCTTCCAATTGGAAAGGCAAAGGTTCTTAGACATGGTAAGGATGTGACAATTATTTCTTACTCAAGAGCAGTTCAAACGGCATTAAAAACGGCAGCATTTCTTGCTGACTCAGGAATTGAAGCCACAGTTGTTGATCTTTGCACCATAAAGCCCATTGATAAGAAGACAATTTTCTCTGAAATTCAAAAAACTGGTAGAGTAGCTTTAATTCAAGATCCAAATGCCTTTGGCGGAGTAAGTTCACAAGTTTGTTCTGAAATTTGTTCTGATCCTAAGACTTTCAAGGCGCTAAAAGCCCCTATTGTTCACAAAGGCGGCAAATGCACCCCGGTTCCTTTCTCAAAGGATCTTGAGCTTTCCATAATTCCAAATGCAGAGGATTGTGCTAAGGCTATAATGGAATTGTTCTAGTTTTGGACAAATTTAACAAACTCTTTTAGAAAAGCATTAAGTTCTTCTTTGTCCGTTGTACTTGCAGCCCCTTGATAAAGCGGGGCTTTCCCACCGCCCTTTGCGCCAATTGTTGGGAGAAGTGTCTTTCTAAGCTCATTAAAGTCTTTCTTCTCGTACTTTCCTTTCAGAGCAATTACCCAAAGACTTCTGTCTTTTTCAATCTTGACAACACACATTGCTAGGTTTTCATAATTGTTAGAAGCGTGTTGAAAACCTTGTAAGTCACAGTCTCCATCAACAATAAACGTAGCAATATCTTCTTTAAGATTTTTATCAATTTGATAGCCTGAAACTATCATATCCAGCTCTTTTTTCTCATGTGTTAACTGATTTAGACTATTAGTAAGATTTTCAACCTTGGGCAAGACTTCGGCAGAAGCACAGGTTAATTTGGCACAAAGGTCTTCTTGAAGCTTTAGGCTTTCCAAAGCATAGGACAAGGCTTCTTTTCCACATTTAAAATACAATCTCACATGACCTCTTATGTTTTCATGTCCAATGCAATAAATAAGCCTAAGCTCCGACGTTTTTGCTACATGAACTCCTCCACAAGCTATCCTATCAACCTCTTGAATTTCAACAATGCGAACATCCCCTTCAACCTTGATGGAACGTCTAAGGCCTAAGGCTTCTGCTTCTTTATGGCTCATTTCATGGTACAAAACTGGATGGCCTTCCATTATTGCGTTGTTGGCGGCCTCAACTAAACCATCAATTATCTTTTCTTCAATCTCTGTTTGATTTGTTTCTATTGTTAAATACTCATCCCCAAGATGAACAGAAACGGTTCCAATGTTGAAAAGTGAAAAAAGAAGTCCAGATAGTAAATGCTGAGCAGTATGCATAACCATGAACTTGTATCTATGTGGCCAGTCAAGTTTAAGAGTTAAGGTCTCACCTACTTTTATTGGCTCATCAGATGAAATAGTCTTACCAAGAATCAAAATAGAATCGCCATTTTCTGCTTTTCTTGTGTCTGCAACCTCGTAAGAGCCTAAATAGCCTCTATCGCCAGGTTGGCCGCCACATTCGGGATAAAATATTGTGCAATCTGTAAGTACTTCTATGGTGTTTTCTTTCTTACGAACGTCAACTACGGTACACGGAGTTTCTTTCATGTAAGTATCTTTGTAGTAGAGCTTTTCCATAACTATTTATCCTTGGGTAAGAGTTGTACTCCTAGAAGATATCCTTATTATCAAATGTTGTCCATTGTGAAAAAAATCAGTATCTTCAGAGATATCGGGATAAAAAAGAGAAAACCCAAGAGGAGATAATATGGCACGGATTAAATCGGCGTGGGAGTTGGCGCTGGAAAAAACCAAGGATATAGAGATTGATGAGAGCAAGTACAGGGCGGGCGTGCTGGAAAAGGAAGGCATGGCGCTGGCTGGCAAGTATTTAAATGATGCTCAAATGACAGATGAAGAGCTCGCTGGAAAGTATAATTCCTATTCTGGTGAAGAGTTAGCTGCCGTGAAGAAAGGTATTGTAAATACAGTTTTCTCAAACTTGGGGTTGCCAAGTGATGACATGTATGAGTTGCGTTTTGAGCGTATCGTGGCCTTGGTGGTGCTAATTGCAGACCAAAACAGTCAGGCAATTTCTTCCATCAGGCAGATTGGCGACCTCTTTGCGCAGTATGTAAAGCACAGAGACGACTTTATCCAGAGGATGCAAGAACAGGTGCAGCAGGCAATGCAGGAAAATCCTGAGGCCTTCAATTCCAAGCAGTACACTCAGCTGATTCAACAAAATCTCAAGAAGCTTGAAGCTCAGTATCAGGGCGCACTGGACAACATAAAAGAAGCTTTACGCGAGCAACTTCTGTAACTTTTGCAGCTTTTGCAGCTTTTGCGGCTTTTGCAGCTTTTGTAAAACTATATTTTCATAGTTATCTTCATAGTTATCTTGCAGTCAATTGACTGATTCGTTATACCCCGTCTTCCGCAGCTAAAACGTAAAAATATCGTTGTAACTATCTACTGTACAGATAATTACAACGAGTTATCAATAATTTTCTGTTGTGTGATGTTCAGAATTTTTTTACAGTTTTTCCTCGTTCTGTAACAAGGTTTCCTTTTGAATAGAATTTCTGTGTTAGTGAAAGATTAAGGGCTTTTCCGATATCAGCAATAACGTTGTCGCAATAAGTATTCATGTAAGTCCCATTAGGCAGAAGAGCTAGATTTGCCATCCTTAGGCTTTCCACAATTGTCTTAATAGGGATTTTGTAATCAGTTTTCTTTTCAATTAACTTGAGAAGAAGTAGAGCAACAAAGCAGGAAAGGAAGTGAGCCTCAATGCTTTCTTCATTGCGCACATACACAGGCCTTGCTTTAAGAATGCTCTTTGTAATTCTAAAACTATCTTCTATCTGCCAGAGACCTCTGTACATATCAACTATGTCTAATTCTTCCAAGACTCTATTCATTTCAAAAAACCCATCTTTTGGGTGCCACCGAACTGCATCAGGGTCAACAGAGAAAGGTTTTTTCTCATCTCTAAGTCCAACAACATTGGTTCTAATGATGTAGTAGCCATCAAGGGATTCTTCCTGTTCTTTAAGGTCTTCATCAAGGTCGTACCCGAATTCTGGGTTTTCTATTAGCTTCCCATCTTCACTATCAAAAATTACTTTTGTGATAAATCTGTTACCCGCATAGTTGTTAAGGACAGTATTCTCTCCATTACCTGCCCGATTAAGAGCTTTTTCTATGGCTTTCTCTCTGTCATATCTAGCTCTTTCTTGGTACTTCTTAGACCAAAAGACTATTTGTCTTTCATTAATGGAAACAGTTCTCTTCTTGCCATCAACTGTCTGAACAGTAATTTTTCTTGGAACTATTCTACTTTTGTACTTAAATGAGCCTTTTTCGGTTTCTGTGTAACCTTCTTGCTCTTTTACATACTCCTTCATTTCATTAGTAGCACCACGAACAGAAGAGCTGATTACATATCCATTATGGTCAAGAATTATCTGAGCAATGTTCATTCCACTCATCATTCCTTTATCTGCCACATAAATGAGGTTCTTATTGTTCATACCTTCTACAAGCCTATCCATCATGGGTCTCATCGTGATTACATCATTAGTGTTTCCTGGAAACAGACCATATGTGACAGGAAGGCCCTTGCTATCCATGAAAAGACCCATCTGAACAATTGGTTCTGGCCTATGCTCTTTAGATACTCCACGTTTTCTTAAATCATCATCGTAATCAATTTCCCAATAGTAATTGGTTACATCGTAGTACATCAATGTAGTTCTTCTGCCATACTTATCACACATCTGCTTATTAAGATGAGCTATCATTTCATCCTTAATGCTACTGAAGAAACTTAGAGACCTGTAAACATCATCATCTGAGAAGTCTGCATTTTGTAAAAGTTTATTCCTATCTTTCCAAGTTGCTAACTTAGAGTCTGGACTTAGGATTCTTCCAAAGACAAGCATTTGGAAGATGTGGTTATGATTGTATTCTGTCTTCTTGTACTGTCTCTTAATGTTCAGGAAGTAATCTAGCTCTAAGTCTCTGTAAATCTGTAGGAGAGGTAGTACCCCATAGGAGTGAACATTATTAGCAGCTTCAACGTCTGAAGATTTCTGTTTATTGAAAGAATTTGAAAAATCAAATAATTCAGAGGTTGAATAATGTAAATCAAACTCACAAGCTTTTTGTTCTTCTGTTAATCTTTTAGCCTCAGCTCTAAAGTGCTCCAAAGGATCTGGATATTGGTCAAGGAAATCCTCAAGGTAGCCAATCTTTTGGACATATTTCTTTTGAGTGACACCATTAACACGTTTCCCAGTTGCAAAGTAAAGCAACGTTTTACCTGATTTCTTTTCAAAAAGCTTTTGAACAAACATAAAAAACTCCTGTTTTTATTATATCACAACCAGCAACAACCAGCAAGAGAAAATTATTAAAATTTGTAAAAAAAGAGCAGGAATTTCTCCTGCTTAAAAGATTTATCTGTTATTGAATTAGCTTAACAACTGCGGAACCATGGA
>CAVKHB010000133.1:0-4672 GCA_963656005.1 Coriobacteriaceae bacterium | reverse complement strand
AGGCACTTTCTTCATTCTCTGCTATTGGAGATAACTTTACAGAAGCAGTGCAAAATGCTGTTGATACTGCAGATGTCATCAAAGAAAACAACCAAGCTGTAAAAGATTTGTACTCAGGCATTAAGGGCATAGAAGTTGCCACACCAGATTACACAGAGGTAACCGCTGCCGTTAAGGATGCAGGAAGCCTTATTGAAAAACTGTACTCCTTTGGGGATACGTTACTTGACAGTAAAACGGATAACTCACAGGCTTGGGCTGAGATTGGAGACAAGTTTGATGAATTGTTGAACCCTGTAATTGAGAAATGGGAGGCATCTACTGGCCAGACTATTGGTCAAAAGCTTTCCACTTGGACGGCAAAATCCAGTAGTCAATATCTTAATGCCTCTAAGAAATCCTTTTCAACAATAGGGGACGCACTTAAGACTTGGGGCTCTGATTTTGTACTAAGTAACAAAGAGGCAATAGGTGAACTTTGGTCTGATATTTCTTCTTTTGCTGGTGATATGTTTGGCGATGATATAGATGCCTTTACCTCTTGGCTTAATGATTTTCTGGAAAAGAATAGTCTTAAGACTACAAGCAGTATGGAAGATGCCACAAACAAAATCGTTAATGCTGTAAAAGAAAAGAGTACAACAGGTGGTATTTTTTCCTCAGCTTGGAGCAGTGCTATAACTTCATCGCAAAAAGATGCAGACGGTAATGCTTTATCCATATTTTCCCAAGCCTCTGGTATTGCAAATATTGCATCAAGTCTTAGTTCATCACTTGGAACCTTACTGAATAGCGTAATGCCGATAATTGATGCAGTATCTTCTGGTGCTTGGTGGATGGAAATCCTAGTACAGGTAGTTGCGGGTTTTGTGTCGGTTATGGGACCAATGGTAGAAACTGTACTTGCTCCATTAAATAATGCATTAACACTAACAGGAGAAATGTTAGCTCAGGTCTTTTTGCCTATATTTGACAGCATTTATCCAATAATGCAGATACTCAGTGATATGCTAATGACCTTTGTAGTACCAGCTTTTCAGCTTTTAAGTCCAATAATTGAACTTGTTGCATTGGTATTTGATGCTTTAACCCCTGTAATTGCCCTTGTTGGAAAGGCTTTTACAATAGTGGCATCTCCTATTCAGTATGTAGCAGATCTCTTTACTTGGCTTGGTAAGTGGATAAGTTACCTAGGTCAGTGCATAGGTACTGCTGTTTATAACATAACACATCCGTTTTCAACTAAGTCTATGCCTTCATCTCCAGGAGGATTCTCATCCGATGCTTTCTCTGGACTAAGTGATAGGCTTGCAAAATGGGACGAGTATGGAACACATACATCTGCAGTAACTGATGCGGTTTCTACCCAGACTGCAGTATCCTCTGCCTCCTATCAAGGAGCAACGCAGGTGACAATAAACATCTATCAAGAAGCTCCAATTGTAGGAGACGGTGGTATGAGACGTTTTGCCCAGATGATTCGTGAAGAATTCTCCAATCTAGATTATTACAATGTAACGATTTAGAAAAATAACTTTAAGTAAGATGTGGCTAGGTGTTGTTAAGACAACATAAATTTCAGCTAGACAGGTTATACTTTGCGTTATTAATATAATTCTGTGGAAATTTGGGGGTGTTCTATGAGAATAAACTGGGTTAAAATTTTTGTTTGTACATGTTGTGTTGTTTCTTTGTTTCTTGCTATTTTCCTTTTTGTAGGTTGTGACGGCAATACAAAGAAACCAACACCAGAACCGATAGAGCCAAGTCCAACACCAGAGCCTGCAGGGCCAACACCTTCGCCAGAAACTGATGGTTCATATAAAATTGGTGATATAGGACCTGCAGGTGGCTATATATTCTATGACTGCGATGCAGACAACGATGTTCAGTATGTTGATTTCCGTGGGGAAACAAAAACAAATGAGGATGGTCTTATTTCTTCAGAATGTGGTTGGCGATATCTAGAAGCCGCACCTGAGGATTTAAGCTATAAAAACTATTCCGGGCAAATAGATTATGGCTATGCGTTTGGCTATTGCAAGAATTATGGCACAACGTACAGAAAAGTAGGAACTAGCGATGTCATTGGTGCTGGAGAATCAAACACGACAGCACTTGTAAAATCAGATGTAGAATATAACATGTATTTGGTTTATGCCGGTGAACAAAAGGGAACTTATGCAGCACTGGCTTGTTCTAGATATTCAAAGAATGGATTTGACGACTGGTTTCTACCAAGTAGGGATGAAATTTATTTAATGTACACGAATCTCTATATGAGGGAGCTTGGTTCGTTTGATGACAGTAGCAACTACTGGACCAGTACTGAGAACAGTAGCGTTGAATCTTTCTCTCAGAACTTCAAAACAGGTAGCCGGCAAATGGAACAAAGGGGTCTTATTAGGAGAGTTCGTGCAATAAGGTCTTTTAAATAAGGCTACAATTTGTCTATCAGTTTCCTAATTGAGGAGTTCAATTATGAAAAAAATTTTATTTTTGACTGCTGTTTTTTTAGTTTCTCTCTGTCTTATAGCTTGTAAGCCAGACGTTAAGACTAAGAAATACACAGTTACCTTTGATGCCAATGGCGCTGAAGGCACGGTTCCTTCTCCAATTGAGGTTGAGAAAGGCAAAACTCTAACTCTTCCTTCTCCTTCACTCTCCAAAGAAGGCTATATTTTTGACGTATGGAACACCGCTTCAGACGAAGGGGGCACGTCTTATCTTGAGTCTGAGGCCATCACCATCCATGAAAACTTAACGCTTTATGCCATTTGGAAGCCCGATTTCTTAGAGTTTTCTCCTATATCAGGAAAAGATTCTTATTCTGTGACATGTAAAGAAAAAAGCATTTCATCCGCAGTTATTCCTTCCAAGTATAAAGGAAAGGCCGTGACCGCTCTAGGTAGAGAAGCGTTCAGGAATTGTAGCAAGCTCACTGATATTACAATACCAGCAAGTGTAAGTAGCATAGAGTATTATGCTTTTGGTAGCTGTGCTGAGCTTACAAGCATAACCTTACCAGACAGCATAACAAGTATTGGAGTAGGAGCCTTCCATAGTTGCAAGAAACTTAAAGAGATTACCCTACCAACAAGTGTGACAAGTATAGGAAATTCTGCCTTTATAAGTTGTTACGAAATTGCCGAGATAACAATACCAAAAGGTGTTACGAGCATAGAGAAAGATTTATTTAATGCATGTAAGAAGCTCACAAAGATAACCATACCTAGCAGTGTTACAGTCATAGGAAATGGGGCTTTCTTGTATTGTACTACATTAAAAACCATTGTTTATGATGGGACAAAGGAGCAATGGAATGCCATTGAAAAGAAATCCAACTGGAATTCCAACACTGGCACCTACACCATTTATTGCACAGATGGAGAAATTGAAAAGTCCTGAACGATTGGAACGGTTAGGACGGTTTGAACGACTGGAACGGATTGAACGACTGGAACGACCCACACGGATGGAACGACCCACACGACCGCAACGACCCACACGGATGGAACGACCCACACGAATCAGAGAACGAATGGAACACTTTACACAGATTTGGGCCGCGGGAGGCGGAAAATTTGTAGTAAGTGTAGCCCAAAGTGTGGGCAGTGTAGCAAGTGTAGCAGGTGTAGCGGGTGTAGTAAGTGTAGCGGGTGTAGTAAGTGTAGCAAGTGTAGTAAGTGTAGCAGGTGTAGCAAGTGTGGCTTGAACTGTGGGCAGTGTAGGCAGTGTAGCAAGTGTGGTTCTAAGAGACTGTGGCGAAATAAGTTGAGCAATCTATACGAAGTTATGTGGTTTTTGCAAAAGCCTTTAAAATCCCAGGCTTCATTTAAGGACCCTTGATATGCAGACACATATTCAGAGAAACTCAATGGATGAACTCTAATCTCATCACCGCGACCACGAAATTGTGTAATTAAGTCGCTAGACAGGAACTTTGAATTGCTACCTGTCACATAGACATCGGCATTGGGAATGTGGAGAAGGCTATTGAGGACGTCTTCAAATTCGGGCAGATATTGCACCTCGTCAAGAACAATGTAATAGTCTTCTTTGTCCGTGATGCTCTCTTTTATGAATGCAAGCATGGCATCTGGATCCCGCAAGGCCTTGTTTGTGCGGTCATCCAAGGAGACTTCAATTATATGGTCATCTTTAATCCCGATATTTTTGAGATAATCATGGAATAAATGAAACAACAAGTATGATTTACCACATCTTCTGACTCCTGTGACTATTTTAATGAGGCCATTTTTCCTTTTTCGGATTAGTTTATTCAGATAGGTGTCTCTTTTAATTTCCATACTTTACCTCTGTTACGAAATTTGGTGGTAAATAACCTTCTCTCGGAATAGATATTAATCTATAGTTGTTACAAAATCAACAGAAAACCTGTTCTTATTTCAAAATCTGGTGGTAAACCACTTGTGCTCGGAATAGGATTGTATTTAAAACTAATAACTCTTTATCGTTCAAAGTGCCATTCAAAGTGCCATTGTTCTCCAAAACTTCTTTATTGAATGGAATTACAACGTTGATGTAATCATCATGAATATCAAAGACTGATGACTCATAGCTTTTTAAGATTCTAGGAATTCCATGGCAATTATGCTCAGCAATATCGAGGTGCAAAAAATACACCTCAAGTTGGGGAGGTCAATAATAT
>CAVKHB010000132.1:2712-4714 GCA_963656005.1 Coriobacteriaceae bacterium | reverse complement strand
CCTGCAATAATTATGTAATGATTATCAGCAATTTCTTCGACTAAAATAGGCTGAATCAAACCCTGTTCTAATATAGAATCTCTCAACTCCATTAAAGCTTCTGGGTCAAACTTTTTTCTGGGCTGGTTAGGATTTGGTTTAATCTTATCAAGTTCAATTTCTTGTACTTTTGCACCAGTCTCTTCTAGCTTTTTTGTTTCATAAGAATATTCATCAATAAGAGAGGAAATTCCTCTTCCTAAACCATGTTTTTTAATTGGCACGAGCAAGCACCTCCTTTGCTAAAGAATTATATGCTTTGGAACCAGAGCAGCTGTTATCGTAAGCATTAATAGGCAATCCATGTGATGGAGCTTCACTTAATCTTACGTTTCTTGGTATTTTTGTATCAAAAACAAGATCTTTGAAGTAAGTTGAAATATCTTCAACTACCTCATTATTAAGATTTGACCTGCTTGAATACATAGTAAAAACAATTCCAAGGACTTTTAATTCTGGATTTAAGTGTTTATTAACAGAAGAAATTGTTCTCAGAAGTAAATTTAAGCCTTCCATTGCAAAATATTCGCATTGCATTGGAATAATTACGCTATCTGCCCAACAAAGAGCATTCATAGTTACAAGATCTAATGCGGGAGGACAGTCGGCAAAAATATAATCATACTGATTGTCTAATGGAGCTAAAGCGTCTTTAAGAAAAAACTCTCTTCTTCTTTCATCAACAAGTTCTACAGCAAGACCCGCCATATTAATTCCACCGCTCAGGCAGTATAAATTGTTCACTGGAGTGCTTTGAATAGCTGAAAAATCTACTTCATCTGCTAAAATTTCATAAATTCCAGGTTTAGAAGTGTCAGCAGAAACAGAACTTGACAAATTTCCTTGAGAATCTAAATCAACAAGAAGAACTTTATAACCCTCTTTTGCTAATGCAGACCCCACATTAACCGCAGTCGTAGTCTTTCCTACGCCACCTTTTTGATTAAGAAAGATTATTTTATGTGCTAACATACCATATATAATAAGGCAAAATCATTTGAAAGTCACCATTTTATTGACTTAATATGTCCAATAATACAAAATATAAACCAAGGAGATATAAAAATGGATAATCTTGAACAGAAAGTCAAAGAAGCTCTTGAGAGCATTCGCCCGTCACTTCAAAATGATGGCGGAGATATTGAATTTGTTAAAATGGACGGAAACAAAGTATACGTTAAGCTTAAAGGTGCCTGCGCAGGCTGCATGATGGCACAGATGACATTAAAAAACGGCGTTGAAAGAATGCTGAAATACAATGTTGACGAAAATATTGAAGTTGAAAACCTTCCATTTGACAATTAATCAATGTTTCACGTGAAACATTATTATTTAATTAAAGCTGAACAGAAGACTGCTCGGCTTTTTCTTTTTAAAGCATCAAAAATTCCACCTTATAGTTGGTTTCACGTGAAACATCACACACAAATTTTTATAACACTAACAAGCTAACAACTCATTCCTCTTCCGATATACTTTTATAACTATTTCTCTTAACTAAACAAAAACAATCCTCAAACAGCTCACATTTCATTGTTTAAAAGTACTGGGTCTTTTTTGAAACTTTTCCCAAAGCATAAAAAAACTGCATTCTAGGGGTCTAGAATGCAGATTTTGGGGTCTGTTACTATAAACAGAAACAGAATAATGTAGCCTTTTTAGACAATTTATTCCTGTTTTGTTTCTTCTGTTTGCACTTCCTCAGAAACAGAATCATTTGTTCCGACTTCGGAAATTTCTTCTATTTCCTCTTCTTGGTAATCTGTAACTGTCATGGCAACAATATAGTCGTCTTCTGTCTTCATTTTAACTATATTAACACCGGTTGCAGCCCTTCCTTGACTTGAAATTCCGTTAACGTGAGTTCTAATTGTTTGTCCCTTTTTGGTTATACAAACAAGGTCATTTTCATCATTAACTCCAAGTGCAGAAACAAGATACGTGCCGTCTGCAAGCTTGTAAA
>CAVKHB010000132.1:0-2702 GCA_963656005.1 Coriobacteriaceae bacterium | reverse complement strand
TCAACTGTCCCATGGTTCCTCTACCATGAGCTTTAAACAAGTCAAAGTCTACTTGTTTTCCTTTTCCTTGTTCTGTAACGAGAACAATGTTTTTATCTGGCTCAACCTTAACAAGACCAATAACCTCATCATCTTCAGCCAGTTTAATGCCTCTTACGCCGTGAGCTGTCCTTCCCATAACTCTAACGTCATCAACACTAAACCTAAGACCTTTGCCTTTTTTGGTAACAATCATAGCTTCATCGCCAGGATGTACAAAGGCACACTTAATGAGAGAATCACCCTCGTCAAGGAATATTGCCTTAATTCCATTCTTTCTTGCATTAATAAAAGCATTCAAAGCAACTTGTTTCACAACTCCTTGACTTGTTGCCATGAGAATGTACTCGTCATCTGCAAAATCTTTAAAATCAATAATTGCAGAAACACTTTCACCTGGCTCCATTTTTGGCAAAATAGCCTTGAGGCTTACACCCTTGCCAACCTTTTGTCCTTCTGGAAGTTCCCAAACTTCAAGACAGAAGGCTTTTCCAAGGTTTGTCATAAAAAGAATATGATCGTGAGAAAAAGCAGAGAACATGTGCTCTACAAAGTCTTCGTCTCTTAACAGAGCTCCCTTAACACCTTTTCCTCCGCGCGCTTGAGATTTATATTCGTCTGCCGAAACTCTCTTAACAAATCCCTTATTGGTAATGACAACAACAACATCTTCTTTCTTAATGAAGTCTTTATCAACAAAGCCTCCAACTTCTTTAAAGTCTATTTCTGTTCTTCTATCATCACCATATTCAGCAGAAAGTTCATGGATTTCTTTTTCAACCTCACCCATAAATTTTACTTCATCAGAAAGCAACTCTCTGTAGAATGCAATCTTTATTTCAAGTTCGTTAAGCTCATCAATAATCTCTTGAGTTTCAAGATGACTTAATCTTCCAAGACGCATTTGAATAATTGCATTTGCCTGTTTATCAGACAGTGCAAATCTAGCTTGGAGAGTTAAAGAAGCTTCTGTGTTATCCGCCGCTTTTTTGATAATTTCAATTACTTCATCAATGTTTTCAAGACCAACCTTCAAACCTAGAAGAATATGCTCTCTTTCTAATGCCTTATTAAGCTCAAATTGAGTTCTTCTTCTAATGACTTCCTTTCTATGGTCTAGATAGCATTGAAGCATTTGTTTGAGATTTAGACACTTTGGACGCCCATTAACCAAGGCCAAATTATTGACATTAAAATTACTCTCAAGTTGAGTGTTCATGAACAAATGACGTACTACAATTTCAGGAACAGCGTCTTTTTTTAGCTCAATGACCACTCTTATGCCATCGCGGCCAGATTCATCTCTGATTTCAGAAATGTCTTTAAGGGTATCTTCTTTTCTCAAAGCATCAATATGTTTGACTAGTTCCGCTTTATTGACCTGATAAGGAATTTCGGTGAAAACAATGGCATCATGTGTCTTATGCTCTTCAATGTGGTACCTTCCTCTCATGACAATTTTGCCATGACCAGTCTCAAAAGCATCTCGAATTCCTTTAACACCACAAATAATGCCAGCAGTAGGGAAGTCAGGCCCCTTGATGTAATTCATCAACTCAAGAACTGAAATCTCTGGATTCTCAATTAAAGCACATAAAGCATCACAAATTTCTCTTAAATTGTGTGGTGGCATGTTGGTAGCCATACCAACAGCAATACCACTGGTTCCGTTAGCCAAAAGGAAAGGAAATCCTGCTGGAAGAACTTCAGGTTCTTTCAAAGATTCATCAAAGTTTGGAACAAAGTTTACGGTGTCTTTGTCTATATCGGCGAGCATGAGCTCACCCATTTTGCTCATCTTTGCTTCTGTGTATCTGTAAGCTGCAGGTGGATCACCATCAATAGAACCAAAGTTTCCTTGAGGTTTAATGACTGGATATCTCAAAGAGAAATCCTGAGCTAATCTTACCAAAGCATCATATACGGAAGCATCTCCATGTGGGTGAAATTTACCAAGAACGTCACCAACAGTTCTCGCACACTTCTTAAAACTTCCAGTAGATTTGATGCCTAAATCATACATATCATACAGGATTCTTCTGTGAACGGGTTTCAAACCGTCACGTGCATCCGGAAGAGCTCTACTGACTATGACAGACATTGCATAGTCTAGATAAGCTTTCTTCATTTCTTCCGAAAGATCCCTTACAAACACTCTATTATCGTTATTTTCCATACATTACTCCAAAATTAGGCATCTATTTGTGCATAGGTTGCGTTCTTTTCAATGAAGTCACGCCTTGGTTCAACCTCTTCTCCCATAAGCATAGAGAAGACCTGATCTGCTTCAACTGCGTCATTCAAATGCACCTGAGAAATAAATCTCGTCTCTGGATTCATTGTGGTCTCCCAAAGCTGTTCAGGGTTCATTTCACCAAGACCTTTGTATCTTTGAACTTTTACGTTCTTAGAATCACTTTCTGTTTCTCCATTATTAGCAAGAATCTCTGCCTTCTCATTATCATCAAACGCGTAATAATCTTTGCCCTTAATTGAAATCTTGTAGAGAGGAGGCATTGCAAAATAAACAAAACCAGCCTCAATCAATGGTCTCATGTACCTAAAGAAGAAGGTAAGAAGAAGGGTTCTAATATGCGAGCCATCAACATCAGCATCAGCCATAATAATGACTTTATGATAACGAGCTTTAGACGGGTCAAAGG
>CAVKHB010000131.1:889-4715 GCA_963656005.1 Coriobacteriaceae bacterium | reverse complement strand
AGCTTCTGATCTTTCCAAGTCTTGGAAGTCCATGGCATTTAAGGGTCTTTATGTCACTCTTACTCTGTTGATTTGTGCTATTGAAGCTTGGATTTGGACTTACTATTGCACAACTTCTGTGGCTTCTGCTTTGACAATTTTGGTGCTTTCTATTCTTGTTTTGGCTAACTCCATGTTCCTTGGCTCTGTATTTAAGGGGCTTATTGGTGAAAGTTCTTTTGATATCCCTGCAGCCCTTAATAGCGTAGTCCTTGGTGCCTGCCTTATCAATGCAAATCAAGGATACTCACTTTTGGCTTGTATTCTTGCAGGTCTTGGTGTTGGTGTTGGTTATACCTTGGTGACTTTTGTTATGGCAGGTCTTATGGAAAGAATCAATATGAAGTACGTTCCAAAGGCTTGGCGTGGTCTTCCAATTATGGTGGCTACATTGGCAATCGTATCGCTTGTGATTTTTGCTTTCTAAGTTTTATGGGTACTGGCAATAAACCTAATTCAAAGAAATTTGGCAGGGGTCTTAGAGACCTCTGCCTTGTTTTGTTTTTCTTGGTGCTTTCTCTCGTTTTGCTTTTTGTCGTTAGAGGCTCGCAAAAGGAGGGAGGTGCTGTGGTTGTTGCTGTAAACGGCGTTGAGGTTGGTAGCTATTTGTTGTCACTTGATGGTCAGTACTCGCTTAACGGGGGCACAAACACCTTGGTAATTGAAAAGGGCAGGGCTAGGGTTGTTGATGCTGATTGTCCCGATAAACTTTGCGTCAAACAAGGTTGGGTTCAATACACGGGACAGTGTATTACCTGCCTGCCAAACAAACTCACCGTTACTGTTGTTGGCGGTGATACTTCTGTGGATATTGTAATTTAGTATGGATACAAGAAAGGTTGCGCACATGGGGCTTATGATTGCCCTAGCTTTAGTTCTCTCTTATGTTGAGGCTCAGATTCCTACTTTTGTTGCTATTCCTGGTATTAAGGTTGGTTTAGCGAATATTGTTGTGGTCTTTGCTTTGTACAGTTTTGGAACTAAGGAAGCCTTTGTTGTTTCCATCTTTAGAGTGTTGCTTGCTGCTTTGATGTTTGGCTCTGTTATGAGCCTTGCATATTCTGCTGCAGGTGCATTTTTAAGTCTTTTTGGCATGATATTGCTGAAGAAATCGGGATTATTTGGATGTGTGGCGGTGAGCGTTGTAGGTGGCGTGTTGCACAATCTGGGGCAGATTTTGATGGCGTGCCTAGTTTTGGAAACCAATGTGGTGATTTATTATTTGCCTTTTCTTATTCTTAGCGGTACAATAGCGGGCGTTGTCGTGGGTTTGGTGGCGGCGCTGGTGCTGAAGAGGCTGGGCAATACGGGACCCGAAGATGGTTTGCATCATGATGATGCCACAGGCGATAAATAGGAGGAGTGAAATGGACAAGGTTAAAAAGGCGGTTTCTACTGGGGTTTTGGGGGACGAGACCTTTTCGCCTAATTTCTTTGAGACTCAGGGAAAACTGGGAACTATTCAGAAATTAATTCACTGGATTACTACTGTAATTCAGCTTTTGATATCGGTATTTCTTATTGTGGGCATTGTAATTTCGTTTTGCCATGTCCCTGGCTACCTTTCAGATATCGTTGGGGCTACGCAGGAGAGTCTTTTCCCTTTGATAAACTACGTGGCGCTGGTGATGATTGCAGTGGAGCTGATTCATGTGCTAAATAGCCAGAACTTGGAGAGTGTTATTGAGATTCTCATGTTGGCGTTGGTGCGTGAGCTTGTCATTAAACAGTGGTCAATGCTGGAGTTGCTCTTTGGCGTGCTTTGTGTTGGTGGGCTTTTTGCTATCAAGAAGTGGCTTCTGCCCAAGAGGGCACCAAAGACTAATGGAAATGGCGTTAAGGCCGCGGGTGCCGTTGGCAATAACAAGGAAAAATAAAACATGCTCAGGCTGGACAACGTTAGCTTTTCATATCCAAATTGTTGTTCCAGCGCACTGTCTAAAGTTAATTTAACTATTGAGCAAGGCTCGTTTGTTGCTATCTTGGGTTCAAATGGTAGCGGCAAGTCAACTCTTGCAAAACTTCTTAATGCAATTTTAGTCCCTAGCTCTGGTTCAGTTCTTATTGATGGTCTAAACACTGCTGATAGGGCTAATATTTATGCAATTAGGTCAAAAGTAGGCCTTGTTTTCCAAAATCCCGATACCCAAATTGTTTGTGATACCGTGGAAGATGAAATTGCTTTTGGTCTTGAAAACATGGGTCTTCCCGTTGAGGAAATGAAAAAGCGCATTGATAAATGCCTTTCCTTAACTGGGCTTGAAAGCCTACGTTCTGTTAATCCCAATAATCTTTCTGGTGGACAAAAACAGATGGTTTGTATTGCAAGTGTGCTTGCCATGCAACCTCAGTACCTAGTTCTTGATGAAGCAACTTCCATGTTGGATCCTCAAGGAAGAAAGCTCGTTTTAGACTTTGTTCAAAAGCTTCATAATTCGTTGGGTTTGACCATCATTATGATTACCCACAAACTTGAAGAATGCCTTTCTGCAGACAAAGTTGTAGTTCTTCAAAAGGGTAGTGTGAGTTTTGAAGGAACTCTTAAAACTTTGTTGAGTTCTAGTGATGTTGATGTTGAATCTTTGGGGCTTCCTTTGATAACTCAACTTTCACATAGGCTTATTACTAGAGGGATAGAACTGCCTGCAGCTATTTTGACTGTTGATGATTTTTGTAAGGCGTTTATACCTCTTGTGGAATCAGGTGCAAGCTCAGTTGCAGCTTCAGGTGTAAGCTCAGTTACAACTTCAAAGACAAGTTTAGTTTCAACTTCAGAGGAGGGCGGACATGCTTAAAGATGTCACTTTAGGCCGCTATTATCCAACCACAAGTCCTCTTCATAATCTGGATCCTAGAACCAAACTTTTTGGTCTTCTCGTCTACATTGTCTTAGTTTTCCTTTCTTCAGATATAACGGGTCTTGTGCTGTGTCTTGCATGTCTTGTTTTTCTGATGATTCTATCTAACGTTCCCTTTAGATATGTTTTGCGAGGTCTTAGACCTATAATTATAGTGGTTCTCCTAGCCGATATCCTAAACATCCTTTTTGTAAATGATGGCCTAAAAAAGGCAATATATCTCACTTTACGCATGTTTGAAGTCATTTGGGGCTCTAATGTGCTATGCACTACCACAAAACCCAAGGATATTTCCTCTGCTCTTGAGAAGTCCCTTGGTTTCTTAAAAAAACTTGGTGTTCCAGTTCACGATTTTGCCACAATGATAGTTCTTGCCTTGCGATTTATTCCAATTTTATCCAACGAGGCTCTTCATATAATGGAGGCTCAAAAGGCCAGAGGTGCTAATTTTGAAAGCGGCAATCTCGTTAAGAGAGCCAAAGCACTTTTCCCTTTGATAATTCCTCTTTTTGTCTCTGCTTTCCGCAAGGCAGATAGTCTTGCAATTGCAATGGACAGCAGACTTTACGGCTTTTGTGAGCCCAGCGTTTTAAAGCCTTTAAAATATGGCAAGTACGATTATATTTCATACTTTCTTATTCTTTGTGTTCTTCTCTTAGGCATTCTTGCGAGGATCTTCCCATGTCATTTGATTTAACTGATGTTTCTTATAGCTATAACACAGACACCTCGTTTGAAATGCTTGCACTAGATAAAGTTAGCTTCTCCATCCCAGATGGTGCTTTTGTTGGTATTGCAGGCGCCTCTGGTAGTGGAAAAACAACTTTGGTTCGCCTACTTAAAGGTCTCATTAAGCCAAGTAGCGGAATTCTTAAGTCTAGTTATAATGCGTCTGAAATTGGCCTTGTCTTTCAGTACCCCGAATTCCA
>CAVKHB010000131.1:0-879 GCA_963656005.1 Coriobacteriaceae bacterium | reverse complement strand
TCCAACTCTTTGAGTCAACAGTACTTAACGATGTTATGTTTGGGCCTAGAAATATCGGGATGGGGGAGGAAGAGGCAAAAAAAGCTGCCAAGAAGGCACTTTCTGCGTTGCGTTTGGATGAGTCTTTCTACGCGCGTGACCCTCTGTGTCTTTCTGGCGGCGAAAAGCGTAGGGTGGCCATTGCGGGAATCTTGGCCATGGATTCGCGCGTGCTGATTTTGGACGAGCCAACTGCCGGCTTAGACCCTGCAACGCATAACTTACTTTTCTCCCTCCTACATAGCTTAAACCTTGCAGGCAAAACAATTATCCTCGTCTCGCACAACATGGACGACCTTGCCATGCATTGCAGCCACGTGGTCATGTTGGAGCATGGCAAGGTGGTGGCCAGCGGAAGCCCCTCTCATGTTTTCTCCACATCTTCCTCTTATCCCAATCTCTTTGACCCCTCCCTGCTGCGTCTAGCAAAGGCTCTCAAAGCCGCTGAACTTGATATCCCTCAAACTCTTTGCACTATTGACCAGATGGAAGAGACTCTACTTGGTTTGTTGAAGGCTTAATGAAAACTTGTTAACTACTTGCAGTCAAAAGAATAATTTATGTATTCAACTTTTTTTACAATTCTGATATATTAGCGATGAAATTCATTTCCATGGAGGAAAATAAATGAATAAGAAAATTTTGACAATTGTCTTAGTTGTTCTTCTTGCAATGACTTGTGCATTTGCTTATAGAGGAGAAATGAAGGTTGGAGCTAACCTAGGCTACGGTCTTGATGGTTGGGGCTATTCCACCTCAACAACTTCTAGCGATGTTACAGTAAAACTGTATGGAGGCATCTATGCCGCTGGAACTTTCCAGTATGGCCTTACCAACAGT
>CAVKHB010000130.1:0-4716 GCA_963656005.1 Coriobacteriaceae bacterium | reverse complement strand
CCTCAAAGGCATGTTCTCTTGAACCAATTAACATATTTTGCCCGTTTGGGCGAGATATGACATCAAAGCCCAAGATGATGGCGCAGCAAAATGTGGAGCTTCAATATTTTTCCAGCAAGGTGAGGACTTTGTCCTTCCCTATTGTCTTCATGAAGCCGGCGAGCTTTGGACCTTTTTCCTTATTGATAAGAATACGATAAACCGCTGTGAACAAAACTGTAGTTTCCACTTCTGCTTCTGCAGCTGCATCGTAGATTCGCTGGGCTAGGTCTTTTTCGTCTTCGCCGTCCCATGTTGAAACTTTTGTTGCGAGAACGCAAACAACTTTCTTTTCAGCATCGTTGAGTTCTACCAAAGGTGAATCTGCCGTGGCAACTGCAAATCTGAAATCCTCAGGTGAGAAAGTTGTGATCCAGTTCCAGGCACAAAGACATCGGGCTTTAAGCCTATCCAGCTGGTCAGGTTGAACGTCTGGAAGCGTGGAGATGACCTTTTCAATGTCGCCACCGTGAATCTGGAGGAGGTTGCACAGGTGCCTGAAAGGAATCTGATAACCCGGGGAAGTTGGGATGGTGTCAATCTGAGAGAGCTCGTAGACACGGCGTTCCATGGCGAGCTTCTTCTCGTTGCAAGGAAGGAGGCCAAAATATCGGCGCTCGCAGTTGTCGTAGTCCTCGTAAATCTTCAAGACATCGAGGTCGAAAGAGATTGCAAATTCGGTATTAGGTCTTGTTGACGCAAAGAGATATCGGGTAATTTCTGGGGTGTAGACCTCAAGGACGTCGCCAAGAGAGATGACCTCTCCGCTTGAAGAAGAAATCTTGCCGCCACGGCCCTTGATGGAGATGAAATCATACTGGAAGCTGACTGGAGCGTGGCCACCAAAAAGCTCAACTACCTGCTTGGAGGTGTCAAAACTGCCGCCCTGTGAGTGGTGGTCTTTGCCAGCTGGCTCAAAGTCAACGCCTTCGTAGACCCAACGCATTGGCCAGTCAACACGCCAGTGAAGCTTTGCGTACGGTGTGGTTCTCAGGTCAATAGTCTCTTCCTTGCCAAGTTCATCGTCTCTGTAGGTGATGCCATACTGCCCATCCCAAGAGAGAATGGTTGTGGTGTCCTTATCTGTGAAAGAGCTGAAAACTGCAATTGGCCACCAAGAATCGTCCAGAGGTTCTGTTCTGTACTGGTTGAGAATATCGATAATCTGCTGCTTGCATTCAAGTGCCTTTTTCATTTGTTCTGCATAAAGGCTACTTCTATAGCGCTGTGCCTGATAGAGATATTCTGGATGGATTCCCACAAGCGGAAGCTTCTCTTCTACGTCTATCTCGTTACCACGTGCATAGTTATCAGCACGGCCTGTGGTATCTGGGACTAGAGTGATTGGTTTGCGGAGATAGGTTTGCAAGAGTTCTGGCTGGGGCATATTTTTTGGAACTTTTCTGAAAACATCGTAGTCATCCCATGAATAGATGAAGCGCACCTTATGGCCCTTCTCTCTCAGTGCTCTAACAAGAAGGTCAACCGATATGATTTCACGGAAATTTCCAATGTGGACTGTACCTGAAGGTGTAATTCCTGATGCACAGGTGTAAACATCTTTTGGCCCTTTTTCTCTAATAATGCGGTCAGCGTAAATATCCGCCCAATGAACTGATTGCTGTTCCATTTAATACGTCCTTGAACTGTTATTGTTTTATGGAGAAGTTTTTGCAATTGCAAAAATCTCTGGAGGCAAGTATATAAGAAACCCCCAAGAATAACAATTATCTTGAGGGTCTCTTAGGACTTGCAGAAGATTGCTGCGTGAATTAGAAATCCAGGAAGAAGGTTGCACCAGTAATAATTTTCTGTTCTGGATTGCGCAGGTTAGATCCATTAATGAGGCGTGACACTTGGAACCCAAGGTCAATAAAGTCAAAGAAACTCATCTCCAACTGGGCGCCAACCGAGCACAAAACTCTTTCCAGCTCAAAAGCTTTTGCTTGGCTTTTAGCCGATAGCTTTGTATTAAAATAGTTACCAGCATAATAACCTACGTCAAAGAACAAGTTAAGCCTTGGGAATATGCCATCAATGAATGGTTCTGGACCAGCAATTCTGATATCTAAATTGTTTACAACAGTGAAGTTTGTGTTATAGCTATTTGTGTTAAAACCACGAACCTTGCGGCCAAGAGATACTGGCATTTGAGCATAAACAGGAACCTTGCTTCCATCTGTCCAGTTCATGTTAACTCTGTCAATAATGACAACGGAGAAAACATTGTTGCTTGATTTTGAAGACTTAAGCTCGTACAGAGTTTTAGCAGCAACGGCATTCAACGTAATGCTATAATATGAAGCCTTCTTGTTTAAGAAGGACGGAGCAAATTGAAGTTTAAGTTCTGCCAAGAAACCATCTGTTGTGACCATCTTGTCATCCATGCCATTAAGTTTTGCGCCTACATAGAAATTGGTCATAAAGGCTTTATAGTCATCTGCCAAATCAGGATAAATGGTATTACCGGTTTTGGATGCTCCCACGAAACTAGAGAACCAATCATCAAGAGATTCAACCTTGCTCAGACCGCGGGTTCTTGAGCCTTCATCCTGATAACCTCTGTAGCGCTCCTGCCCTACCGCCATTGAGTCTGTGTTGACTTCATATCGGCCCTCATAACCAGCATAAACGGTTACAAGATCTTTGCCTTCAACCCAAGAAGAGCCAAAACCTTGCAAAAGTTTTAGATTCCAACGGAATTGAATGCAGTCATAGATGCCTTGATTTGCAATAAGCGGTGCACCATTATAAGGACTTTGAAAAACCACTCGTTGGGTATAACCACCGCCAACGGTTAATTGAAGTTGAGTAAGATTTCCAGGAACAAATTCAAAACCTTCATAGCTAGTTCCAAAAGCTGTGAGAGTTGGAAGAAAACCTGAAAGAATTTCTGGATGCTGGTCAAGCTCTGTGAATAAGAACTTAAAATCGCCAGCGAAAACAGAACCTAAAGCAACCAAAAGAACAAGAGCGACAATCAATACTTTTTTCATTAGTAGAATCTCCCTTTTTTAGCCAACAGTTTATATTGGTCATATTGACCAGTCTATATTACTTCCTCCAGCGAAGGAAATAGAAACTTTAATTGTATTTCCTGATGTCCTATAACCGGTCTCATAGGCTTTATTATCACCAGTATATAAGAAAACCTGCCCTATTTCATAGTAAATGTGAGCAATTCCAAATAATTGTAATTCTATGTGAATGCCCATTGTTCCAGCCCAAACAGAGCCAAATTCTCCTCCTGCCACATTGTTGATTCGCCCACCGGAATAACAAAAATCCAAGAAGGCATATAGGTAAGGAATACATGAGCCAAAAAATTGCTGTCCATAGTAGTCTATCTTAAGAACATTTCTTGCCATAAAAGTCATATTCTCTGGCTCTACCCACCAAATCCTTCCTTTAAGAGTTTTTGCATATTCTGGGATGTGCTTTCCACCAAAAATACGCATCTCAAACTCGTCGGAAAGACCTATAGACCAAAGGTTCAAGCCATTCTCATCCACGGCCTGATGAATATTTAGGCCACCTTTTGCATAGAGCCATATCTTCCAGAAATCTGCAACGCCACCTTTTTGCTTAGAAAGATTTAAGAACGATGGTGCCCAGACGAATTTAAACTCAGTTGCAATTCCAGACATTTTTCCTGTCTTGAGAAGTAGATGGTTGACCTTTCCGTAAAGGTCAAAACTAAGGCTTAAAAGTTGCCTATTGTGTGATAAATCAGGGGTACCTGGCAAAATCTGGCCATCATCGGGGTTGAAGACTGGAAGTTTTGAAAAAGGATATCCTTGTCTATTTTCACTTTGCATTAGTGGATCCATGGCTACTTCCCACTGTCCGTCTAAAGAGAAACGGAGGGTAACCAAATCATTGTTGGCCTGCTCGCTCCAGCCTATTCCTTGGGCAATGCCTGCTTTCCAAGAGGCGTATAAAACATCATAGCTGGAGTTCGCAATAATATCGGCATCAGAAGAGGAATCTAAGGCCAGTCCGGTTAAAGGATTCTGAGTGATGGTTCTTGCTAGCGTGCCAGTGGCAATCTCTGCCCCTACTTCCGTTTTTCGCCCTTCAATTATGGTGATACCGTCTAGTCCAATGTAGCTTCGAACACTTGAAGGGAAAACACCAGCCCAAAAATCGGGATGCGTGGTCACCCCGGTCAGGCGCGAGGTAAAGGAAAGTGCAAATAGGCAGCTGGCCAAGTTTATGATAATTAGTATTAATGCTATCTTGCGTTTCACAAGCCTAATTGTATGAATTAAAGCATTAAAGCACAAGTTTTTTCTATCTAGGGTTGAATTTCAAGTTCAAAAATGCTAACTTAATCTCGCTGTTTATGAATTGTTGCAAATTTATTGCTTGCAACCTTTGTCAGAAACATCGGGCCTGTAGCTCAGCGGTTAGAGCAGAGGACTCATAATCCTTTGGTCGAGAGTTCAAATCTCTCTGGGCCCATTAGATGACAGAGAACAGATGTTAATTTACAATTACATCTGAAACATAATTCAAGTTTTGCTGGCTGTTTTACAAAACCCTCTTTTGGAGAAAGATTTATAGTATTTATTAGCTCCAGTATGCTATTATAGCCTCATGATTTTGTATATAGATGAGACTGCCTCCAAAGAGTATTTCATAGTTGCCGGCTTGCTTGTTAATTCAGCATTAGAT
>CAVKHB010000129.1:633-4776 GCA_963656005.1 Coriobacteriaceae bacterium | reverse complement strand
CAACCTCTCGGGGTCCTCATAGACCATTAACTCAGCTCTGTCAGCTTCTTTTTTTTGTGATAAATCTATCACTGAAAGAGCCTTCTGTCTTGCAGTCGTAGTTTTCCCACACCATTTTATTCCTTCAATTAAGACAGCCCCTCTTATTTTGAGAATGTTATCTAATACGTCGTCAGCAATTCTTTTGTAGTACCTTGGCATATTTTTATATTAGTGAAATTCTTTTTACAAATCAAGAAAATTGGGAGGATTATGTAAAAATAATTGGGAGGATTTTAAGAAAATTTTTGGGAGGATTTTGAATCCTGTACTAGTCCATTGTAATACTTTATTCCGATATCAGCTGGATAAAGCAGTGCAGGAGAAGAAAAGTTTTATAGAGGTTTTGCATAGTGAGCTTTGTGAAGATTGGATTGTAGACATTTGCGAGATAAAAGGCAGTTTCGCAAAAAGCTCTATAGTGTTTGTCTTAAAATGTTATATACTAATACAGAACTAATACAGAGAGGGAGCTAATGGGTTTTCAGATAATTAATTCCGATATTACTACTCTCAATGTAGATGCAATTGTCAATCCAACGGATCAATTTTATTCTGGTGGAGGTGGGCTTGATATGCAGATTCATGATATTTGTGGCCAGCCTCTACGAGATGCTACAAATAAACTTCCAAGACTTCACCTTGGGGAAGCAAAAGCCACAGAGGGTTTTTCTCTTCCTTGTAAATATATCATTCATACTTCTGGTCCGCATTGGACGGGCAAAAGCTCTCTTGAAACTGCTGTGCTAGGTTCCTGTTATAGAAACAGTCTTGTTGTGGCAAAAAGTCTTAGTTGTAAGAGCATTGCCTTTCCTCTAATTGCATCAAAGGGGAAGAATTTTCCAAAAGAAGTTGCTCCTACTGTAGCTATAAATTCAATTGAGGAATGCGTTCAGGAATTTCCTGACATTAATATTATTCTTACAGTATTTGGAAGTTGGACTGAGCATCTTTCTTCAGAGCTTTTTACTACCGTTAGCCAGTACATAAAAGATTTGTATATTCCCAATTCATATGACCTAGAGGATGATTATGAAGTAGAGTCTAACAAGGTGCTGTGCTCACCAGAACCAATAGACGCAAACTTGATTAAGAAGCTGATTGAAAAGCCAACACAGGCAAATCTTGATAAAATTCCTGTAGATGAGTCTTTTGCAGAAATGCTTACAAGGTTGCTAAAAGAAAGAAAACTTCCTCACTCTGCTGTTCAGGATGAGATTGGCATGTCTACCCCGGGATTCTGGAAGATTCTTAATGGAAAATCAAACCCAAGTAAGATGACAGTTTTTGGAATTGCTATTGCTTTAGAGCTTTCAATTGAAGAAACAAAAGAGATGCTCATGAAAGCTGGATATGCAATAAATCAGTCATCTCTTCAAGATATAATTGTTTCTGGTCTTATTCAGAGCAAAATCTATGACCGCAATACCATAGATGATCTATTGTATTCCTTAGATTTGCAGCCTCTCCCGGGTGCATAACTCTTACTAACTCTTACTAACTCTTAGAAAATCTTAGTAACTCTTATTAACTTCTATTAACTGCCAGTTAAGCTGTCAAAAATCTTAAATCTATATCATTGGGTTGTAAGTTTTAAAGATTAAGTTTGAAAGAGGTTGTAGCAACAATCTCTAAAAGCGGAGGTAGAAGATGAAGAAAGATTTAACGGAACTTGTGTTTATTCTAGACAGAAGTGGAAGCATGAATTCTCTTACAGAAGACACAATTGGCGGTTTTAACTCAATGATTGAAAAGCAGAAAGAAGTTGATAAAGAATGTCTTGTTTCTCTTGTTCTTTTTGACGATATCTCTGAAGTTATTTATGACAGAGTTCCGCTTAAGGATATTCCAGTTCTTACAAACAAGGAATATTATGCTCGTGGTTGCACGGCTTTGATTGATGCACTTGGTGGTGCTATCCATCATATTGGTAATGTTCATAAGTATGCTCGCAAAGAGGATGTCCCTGAAAAGACAATGTTCATTGTAACCACAGATGGTTTAGAGAACGCTTCTATAAACTATACTGCAGACAGGGTAAAAGCAATGATTAAGCGTCAGAGAGAAAAGTATGGTTGGGAGTTCTTGTTCTTGGGTGCTAATATAGATGCTGTTGAAACTGCAAGAAAATATGGCATTAGAGAAGATCGGGCTGTTAGATTCCACAATGACCATGAAGGAGTCTGTTTGAATTACAGAGTGCTGTCAGAAGCCGTGGAAGGATATAGGAAAAACACGGATATTGAAGAAAATTGGTGTGAAAATATTGAAGCAGATTTTGCAAATAGAAATGAGAAAAAGTGATGTTGGGTGCAATTATTGGAGAGACAGTAGGCTCTCGTGAGACTGTTTTCTGCTCTTAGTATATAAAATGACAAACAGATGTCCGAAAGAGCGTGATTTTTATGTGTTTTCGGACAACTTTGTCCGAAGTGGCCCAATTTTTAATCGTTTTCGGACAACTTTGTCCTTTCTTCATTCCCTGCATCTGAAGGGGCTCGCCCTTGCGCCGGCCTTCTGTAGGGCCGTCTGCGGGCCGCCTCGCTACAAACGCATCCCTGCCGGGGCGTTTGACTATCGCTCGGTTCGAGCCCCGACGTATAAAAAAATAGGCCTTTTAGCACATGAGCTGCCACATGCTTTGGCACATGGACCAGGAGCCTTTTTGCACTAATTAATCCAAGGATATTCTCTTGATAGATATCGGGCTATAGGATAAGTTAGAGAGAGGAGGCGTTGCAATAGATGGATGAGAAGTTTGACCTTGCCAAGTTTAGTGCATATAGAGAAGATAACAGACTTGAAGTGAAAAGAGCTTCAAATAAGCTTCCAGATTCTCTTTGGGAAACATACTCCTCTTTTGCGAATACAAGTGGTGGTTGTATTATCTTGGGAGTGAAGGAAAAAGAAGACAAATTGTGGGAAACGACGGGTCTTAAGGCTGTTTCTAAGCTCAAGAAAGACTTCTTTGATACCCTTCATAACCGAAGCAAAGTGAATGTATCGCTTGTGGATGACGCCTATGTTAAAGAATATGAAGTAAATGGTGATGCAATTCTTGTCATTGAGGTTCCAAAGGCAAAAAGGCAAGATAGGCCTGTCTACATCAACGGAGATATGTGGAATGGAACGTATAGGCGTGATGGAGAGGGAGATTACCACTGTTCAAAAGAGGCTATACTTGCTATGCTTCGTGACCAAACTGAGAATACCCCAGACATGAAGGTTTTGGAGAACAAAGAGATACGAGATTTTAACCAAGACAGCTTAAGAGCATATAGAATTCGCTATGACAACAACCATCCTGACCACCCTTGGTCTAAACTACCTGATGATGAGTTTTTAGTTCAAATTGGAGCTGCAAGTGATGAAACTTCTGACCACAGAATTCATCCTACTGCTGCTGGCCTTTTGATGTTTGGTGTTTATAATCGTATAATGCGTGAATTCCCTAATTTTCTTCTTGATTACTATGAGAAGACAGATTCTAATCTTCGTTGGACCGATAGACTTGCATCTCACAATGGTGACTGGTCTGGAAATATCTACGATTTTTACACTAAAGTTTATATGAAGATTGCAGTGGACTTGAAAAAGCCTTTCAAACTTAATGGCATTTATCGTATTGATGATACGCCTGTTCACGTGGCAGTGAGAGAGGTCTTGGCTAATTGTCTTGTCAATGCCGATTATTTTCTTGCAGATTGCGTTAAAGTAGAAAAATATCCGTATCAGCTAATTTTTTCTAATCCTGGGACAATAAGACTTGGCAAGAAACAAATGCTTCATGGCGGGAAATCTAGTCCTAGAAACAAGGTTATCATGAACATGTTTAACTTCATTGGCGTTGGTGAAAGAGCTGGTAGTGGTGTCCCTAATGTCTATAAAATATGGGAAGAAGAAAACTATGAAGAGCCAACGGTTGATGAGCTAAGTGGTCGTGAAGGCACAATTTGCACCGTTGTTACGTTGCCTTTGGTGGAAAGGAAAGATTCGCACATTATTGACAAAGGTGCGAAAAAAGGTGCGAAAAAGGGTACAAAAAAAGAAGAAGTTGAAAAGAGAAACAGGATGGTTCTTAACGCGATTATTGCAAATCCTTCA
>CAVKHB010000129.1:0-623 GCA_963656005.1 Coriobacteriaceae bacterium | reverse complement strand
TTTTATAACAAGACCTTAGTTTAACTAAGAGACAGCTTGACTTGGCTCTAAAAAAACTTCAAGAGGATAAAAAGATTCATAGGGAAAATGGTAACCGCAAAGGTAAGTGGATTATTGATTAGTATTTTTAAGCCTAATTGAGGTTATAGAGGTTTTTGCAAAATGAGCTTTGTGAAGATTGAACATGTAGCACTTTATGTAAATGACCTGAAGAAGGCCAGAGATTTTTTTGTGAAGTATTTTGGTGGCAAGTCCAATGATGGCTATCACAATGTAAAAACTGATTTCCGCTCTTATTTCATTGCCTTTGATGATGGAGCACGACTTGAAATTATGAATAAGCCGGAAATGTCAGATTTGCCCAAAAATCTGGCACGTACTGGATATGTGCACATTGCATTCAGCGTTGGCAGTAAAGAAAAGGTAGATACCATAACAACACAGTTGAAGGCTGATGGCTATGAGGTTATCAGCGGTCCACGGACAACAGGCGATGGCTATTATGAAAGCTGCGTTGTTGCAATAGAAGGCAACCAAATAGAAATTACAGTATGAGGAGAAAACAGAAAATGAAGGTAGTTATGATTACGGGCAGTGCCCACAAACATGGAACAACAGCAACG
>CAVKHB010000128.1:3145-4811 GCA_963656005.1 Coriobacteriaceae bacterium | reverse complement strand
GCTAATGTTCCAGAAACAATTGGTTCCACAAACGATGGCCTACCAGTGCTATATTGCACAGGAAAATTTGGTGATTATTGGCAATTAGGCGATAAATCACAGACAAGCGAAGTCAAGAGGTTCAAGGTTCCTAAGAAGTATATTGGCAACAAAAATGTCTCTTTAGACACTGTCTTAAAGTTCTTTAGTCTACCAATTACCATTGGGAAATCGGAATCTGGTGATTCTATTACTGCCGATGTTGGTAAGTATGGTCCTTATGTGAAATGTGGAAATGATTTTAGAAGTGTGAAGGATCCTGAAGAACTCTTTGCCTTAACAGAAGAGAGTGCAAGGGCTATTTTCCAGGTTCCAAAGGAAGCTTCTAAAAAGACTTCCGCTAGCCGTGCTACAACGAGAAGTAGTACAGCCAGTGCTGTTATTGACTTTGGAGATTATGAAGGAAAGAACCTTGGTATTTACCATGGCCGTTATGGTTATTATCTACGTCATGGAGAGGAGAATGTTAGAATTCCAAAAGAGTACCAACAAGACGAAGAAGCCTGTAAGGCAATGACGAGGGAAAAGGCTATTTCATTCTTGAAGTAGAGTTTTGAATGTTGTATTCTATGCAACGTTGATCCTTTAGCTCAGCTGGATAGAGCACTTCCCTCCTAAGGAAGGGGTCGGGCGTTCGAATCGCCCAAGGGTCAATTTTTTTATTTGTTGTGCTTTGCAGGGTTTTGGGAGTGGGCGTGGCTAAGAGCAGTTTTGCTGAAATTTATGAGCAATGGACAAGGTCTCATGATGAAAGTAGTGCTATAGATAAGCGCTATAAAAAGACGGCAAGTGCTGAGAAGGCTCCCAAAGATTCAATTAATGAAATCAGGCGTATGAAGGCTCAAGATACCTTGGACTTACATAGCTGTACCCTAGAAGATGCTATGGTTAAGACAAGGAATTTCTTGGCTTCCTCTAAGCAACAGGGGCTGAGGAAGGTCTTAATAATTACGGGTAAAGGAATTCATTCCTCTGGTGGTGAGGCGGTTTTGCGTCCTACCATTATAAATGTTGTAAAAGCACATCCTGCTGTTAGAGAAGTCTCTGTTCCAAAGGCTGCTGAAGGTGGCAGTGGGGCTTTAATTGTTATATTGAAGGCTTGATTATTCCATGCTATGCTAATTTTATTAGTCCACTTTTATTGGTCTAACAAAAGGAGCCTTCAATGGAACTTCAAAAACAAATATTGCTGTTCTTATCTAATCTACAAAATCCAGTTCTCAATGTCTTTTTTCAAGGCATAACCATGATTGGAGAATCTCTTTTTGTAGTTTGTGTTATTTGCTTTCTGTTTTGGAACATTAACAAGAAAAAGGGCATAACTATTTGTATGTGTATGCTAACAAATGTTCAGCTCATGGGACTTATTAAGGCTATTGTTAGGTTCCCAAGGCCGTGGACCGTGATTGAAGATTTACGAACTGTTAGACAAAGTACAGCAACTGGGTACTCTTTTCCTAGTGGGCATACCACTAATTCCAGCAGTACGCTTACTGCCATTGCAATTGCATTTAAGAAGAGATGGCTTTCAATTACTTGTGCAATTTTGATTGCTCTAGTTGGTTTTTCTAGGCTCTATCTTTGTGTCCATTGGCCAATGGATGTTGCTTGTGGTTTGCTTCTTGGC
>CAVKHB010000128.1:2351-3135 GCA_963656005.1 Coriobacteriaceae bacterium | reverse complement strand
GCTGTGGTGGCACGTTCCTGTTATTTAACTTTTATGAAAAACTTTTTGAAGATAAGGAAAGGGGAAATAAGTTTTTCTTAATTGCTGGAATTATAGCAACGATAGCCTGGATTGTTATTGTAGTGCTACTTTTTAATGAAAAGATTGATGCTAAGGCCTTTTCTGACTTTGGTAAAAATATCGCTACCTTCTCTGGTGCAGCCCTTGGACTTATTTTGGAAAGAAGGGTTTTTGATTACACCGTTGAAGAAGGACATTGGAAGAGAAAGATTTTACGCTTTGTACTTGGCTTAGTAGGTTGTGTTATACTCCTTCCTGTCTCAAAAATAGTTCTTAAGCATTTTGGTTTATACAACTCAATAACTTCTGCTCTTAGATATTTCTTAGCTACTTTCTGGGCAAGCGGAATTTATCCAATTTTGGGTGGAAAACTTGGCCTTTTTGTGAAGGAATAAAACTAATATTTCAGATAGTGGAAAAAAAGAAGCTTTTTTTGTTATAATATCTGCATGCTTACAGATGTTGTCTACGATAGTCTTAGAGATAAAATTTTAAATCTCGAACTCAAACCCGGTACTCCTCTTAGTTTTTCTACATTGAGTTCTCAATATAAGGTAAGTATTTCGCCAATTAGAGATGCTCTAAAAAGGCTTGATACGGAAGGACTTGTTGAAATTAAGCCTCAAAGCGGTACTTATGTATCCCTTATAGATTTAGACAAGGTTAGAGATGAGCGTTTTATGCGACTTTATCTGGAGTTGGGTGTTATTGAAAAGCTCCAAAC
>CAVKHB010000128.1:0-2341 GCA_963656005.1 Coriobacteriaceae bacterium | reverse complement strand
ATTGAAAAGTGGGAAGAGTTGCTTCGTCTTCAAAAAGAGGCGTTTTCGTGCCGTAATACAGCTAAATTCCTTGACTTGGATGACCAGATGCACAGATTATTTTTTGCAGAGTGCAAGCATGAGAAAGTCTTTACGCTGATTAAAAATACCAGCGGGAATTATCACAGAATTCGCATGGTAAGCTATCTGTTTGACGATATCTTGAAAAATATTTTGGTTCAGCACAAAGAGCTGTTTGAAGCGTTAAAAAAACGTGATATTCAAGAGCTTTTAAGAGTGGATAGACAACACATTTCAAAGATTGAAGTTGAGACGGCCGAGTATCAGAAGGCCTATCCACAGTATTTTAGGCAATAGTTTTTTCATACCTTTTCAATCTAACTGAAATATCAGTTGCAATCTCTGTGGAAAGTGGATAATCTGAAAAAGAATTCACTAGGGAGGATTATCATGTGGAAGCTTGAAGATGGACGTTCTTTTGAGATTTATGAGGACTCAAAACATTGTGAAATATTTATGGTTGCTTCTCCTAAGCAGGATTATCTTGTTGCAAATCCTAAGTTGGGTTTTGAAGGGGAAGAAGTAATTTGTGAAGGTCAGAAGTGGACTTTGGCTCCATTAAACCATGCAAATGCTGAAAAACTCAGAGCAATGTTTCCTTTTACTGCTCCTAGCAGAGTTCTTGAAAGAGATAAGACTGTAGGTGTTGGCGATAGACTTGGCATAGCAACTGACGGTCATCTTAGAGTTTTTAAGGATTACCCAAATGTGACTCCTATCTTGGCTCAGCAGTCAATCAGAGAGCTTACTCTTACAAATAGAACCTTTGCTGATGTTATTGATTGCGCAACCTTTGCTGTTTTTAGGAACAACTACACCAACGGTTGGGGTGCAGATGGCGACCATGTTAAAACTGCTGATGAGGTTGAGTATGCCCTCTCAAGTGGGTGCACTATGATTACTTTGGATTGTAGTGAGCAGATTGATAATTCCATTGATGGCCTTTCAGCTGAAGAAGTGGCAAAAAAATATGAAGAACTTGATTATTGCTGTAAGGCTAAACTTGAAGAAGCCTACGTTGGTAAGACCTTTGATGTTGGAGAAGGGGTTTCTATTAACTTTGATGATGATATGTTCAAACGCTGTATATTAATTTACAGCAAGGCTATCAAGCATGCTATTAACATTTATAGGAACAATATTCTTAGTGAAAAAGGACAGAGTGCAGACTTTGAAATTTCTATTGATGAGACCATGACTCCAACTCATCCAGCGCAGCATTTCTTTGTGGCAAATCAGCTTGTTCATCATGATGTTCACATTGCAACGGTTGCTCCAAGATTCTGTGGAGAGTTCCAAAAGGGTATTGATTACATAGGAAATCTTGACCAGTTTGCACAGGAGATGAAAATCCACGCAGCTATTGCTCGGCATTTTGGTTATAAGCTTAGTATTCATAGTGGTTCAGATAAGTTCTCAATTTTCCCAATTGCTGGTAAAGAAACTAGGGGAAAGTTCCATCTCAAGACTGCTGGTACCAACTGGCTTGAGGCTATGAAGTTGGTTGCTATGAAAGATCCAGCTCTCTACAGGGCTGTTCACAAGTTTGCTCTTGGTGCTTTCTTTGAGGCTACCAAGTATTATCATGTTACAACTGACCTTAATAAGATTCCTAACATTGATACTCTTAAAGATTGTGAGCTTCCAGATTTGTTCAAACTAAATGATGCAAGACAGCTGATTCACATTACCTATGGTCTAATTCTTAATGCAAAAAATCCTGATGGAACGCTTCTTTTTAAGGATAAACTCTATAATCTTTGGAGAAACTACAAGGAAGACTATGCAGAGTTGCTACACAGCCATATTGGTAGGCATGTGGCGGCTATGCTAGGTAAGTAGTTTTGCCTTTGAAGGCGTTTCTATTTAAAAAAAACGTGCAAATGCACGAAAATTTGAAATGGAAGGTTGACAGCTAACTGGACTTTGTATATTGTAAATTTGTGTGCAAATGCACGAAAATTTACAATAGGAAATGGGTTTTGGAAAAAGCTTGAAGGCATTATGAACACGATTGAACGTCCTGTATATTTAGAAAGACTAATTTCTAGAATGAACAATGGTATGATTAAAATCATTACTGGAATAAGAAGGTCTGGAAAGTCTTTTTTGCTTTTTAATCTCTTTTACCAATATTTGCTTTCTATTGGCATTTCTGATGACCAAATAATTAAACTAGCATTAGATTCTCCGGAGAATAAGAAGTATCTTGATACCGACGAATTATATTCATTTCTAGAAGAAGCAACAAAGGATGAGAGCAAAAAGTACTACATTATGC
>CAVKHB010000127.1:0-4815 GCA_963656005.1 Coriobacteriaceae bacterium | reverse complement strand
GGTGTGCAAAGTAGAGTTCGTGCCAAGCATGGTTAAAAGGGCGTGATACATGGTGCCGTCATCGCGCAAGGTGTCCGCACCAGCAACCTGAATTAGATGATCCGCAAGCACATACGTGCCGTCCTCGTCCACCTCCACAGCTGCCTTTGCGTACTCGTTCTCCCAATTATCTATCTTAAGCGTGCCCTGAAGCATCAAAAGTGGTGACGCATAAGGCTCATAGGCGTCCTCTGGGTTTTCCAAGTAGTCATCAATAATTTGGGTCATTAATTTGCCACTGAGCATGACTTTACGCCCATCAAAACCACCAAAAAGTAGATGCGAGGCTTTAATCTCGCCTTTAACGGTCAAACTGGGATACATCAAAACCACGCAAGAAGGCTGATTTTTGCCATTTTCTTTCAATCTAATTGAGAGTCCTGCAGCAAAATTTGCACCTGCCGAATCCCCCGCAATGGACACCCTACTTGCATCCGCGCCATACTCGGCGGCATGGTCTAACATATAGCAATAGGCCTCCCACACATCATCGACGCCGGCTGGAAATTTGTTTTCTGGGGCAAGCCTGTAATCTGCAAAGAAGACAACGGCATTCAACCTATCCGCAAACTCCCCCACAAAAGACTGATATGTGAGATAATTTCCGCTATTGTACGCTCCACCATGGGTGTAGAACAAAACGGGCAAGGTCTCTGCACTATCTTCCTTCCATTTCTTGGGGCAAGCAATCCAAAGCTTGCAATTAGTTAGCTCTACAGAAATTGCAACGCGGTCACCCTTCAACTCGGGCTCTGGTTGCCCCTTGAAGGTGCCATCCGCGTTCATATATTCATTCATCATGTATAGCGCTAAGGCCGATGCCTCTGACAACTGCGTATCAGGGTCCATAGTCTGTTGTAATTGTTTAACTTCTGCCTTACTGACCCCCAATTTAGAACGCACAAATTCCGTTTTAATTGTAGAACAGGAAGAAAGTAAAACAACGCTTGTTGCCAACATTATTATGAGAACCCTTTTCATGCCTTCACCTCATGTTTTCATCCTTCTTTATAATCAGATGAAGTTCGTCAAGTTGCTTCTGGTCAACATCATTTGGACAATCGTCCATAGGTGAAATTGCAAAGCTGTTCTTTGGGAAAGCAATAACTTCCTTAATGGAAGACTGCTCGCTCATAATCATGACCATACGGTCAATGCCAGGAGCAATTCCACCGTGTGGTGGTGGTCCAAACTTAAACGCATTAAGTAGGAAGCCAAACTTCTTTTCGCCTTCCTCATCTGAGAAGTTACAGATGCGGAAGATTCTCTTCTGAAGTTCAACGTCATGGATTCTTATTGAGCCAGAAGCACATTCGTAGCCGTTACAAACCATGTCGTACAAGTCTCCACGAACCTCTCCCGGATTTTCTTCAAGAGTATCGATATACTTGGCCTGTGGCATGCTGAACATGTGGTGTGCAGCTTCCCAATGGCCTTCTTCCTCGTTGTACTCAAATAATGGGAAGTCAACAATCCAGCAGAACTCAAAGCCCGGTTTAATGATGCCAAGGTCTTTACCAAGTTTGGATCTAATTGCGCCAGCAGAGGCACAACACTTTTTCCAGTTTTCATGAGCAACCATGAGAATGACATCTCCTTCCTTTGCTCCCATGAAGTCGCAAACTTCTTTTTCATGTCCAACAAAGAATTTTGCGGCACTACCAGAAAGAGTATTGTTTGCACCAACCTTAATGAAAGGAACAAACTGAGCCCCATAAACTTTAGCTGCTGCTGCAATCTCATCAAGATACTTTCTTGTAAAATCAAAGCCTTCTGTTTTTGGTGCACAAATAGCCTTAACAAAGCCTTTATTAGCTAAAATTGTCTTATAAGCATCAAAAGAGGACATCATTACGAGATCTTTTATATCCTTGATTTCACAACCAAATCTGAGATCTGGTTTATCGCAACCATAGGTATTCATTGCATCAAAGTAATCAATTCTTCTGAAATGGTCAGGAAGTTCATAGTTCATAACTTCCTTAAAAACATGGACAAAGAGTCTCTCTATAAGAGCAAGGACATCGTCTCTCTTAACAAAGCTCATCTCAATGTCTAGCTGAGTGAACTCGAGCTGTCTGTCTCCTCTAGCATCTTCGTCTCTGTAGCATCTAGCAATCTGGAAGTACTTGTCAAAACCACTAACCATGAGAAGCTGTTTATAAAGCTGTGGGCTTTGTGGAAGAGCATAGAACTTTCCAGGATACTTTCTTGATGGAACAAGGAAGTCTCTCGCGCCTTCTGGAGTAGACCTAATGAGAGTTGGTGTCTCAATTTCGTAGAAACCTTCTGTGTAAAGGTATTCCCTTATTGCCTTAATAAACTCATGTCTGAGCTTAATTCTATTCTGCATTCCGCTTGAACGAAGATCTAAGAATCTATACTTGAGTCTTAAGTCTTCATTTGCAGCATTTTCGCTGTCAATCATAAACGGAAGAGTTGCACACTTTGACAAGATAGAAATCTTTTCAGCCTTGACTTCAACTTCACCAGTTGCCATGTCATGGTTAACCATAGACTCTGGTCTACGTCTTACAACACCTGTAACCGCAATGCAGTATTCCATCCTGAGCTCTGAAGCGGTCTTCTGAAGCTCAGGGCTAGCATCATCATCTACAACAACCTGGGTAATGCCATACCTATCTCTTAGATTGATGAAATGAAGTGCACCGTGATTTCTATCTCTATGCACCCAGCCGTTAAGAACAACAGTTTTCCCCGCGTCAGCTCCTCGGAGCTCTCCGCACGTTACAGTACGCTGATCAAAATTCATGCTAAGTACCTCTTTGAACACCAATTGTACCATTATGAAATTTGTCCTTCAAGATACTTATAAATTGCATGATTGAAAATTTGCTGTTAAAATTAAGCTATGACAACGAGAAGCCGAATCAAAGTTTTTGATATCTTCACAAAAGCTCTAGTCAGCCTTGAAACGCAAGACAGAGTTCTCTTCTCATGTCCACGTAATCGCATAGCTCTTGCGCACGCACTTGCACTGCATCTGCACGAAGAGCTCTCTCCCTCCCCGTACTCGGTTGACCTCTGCCCCGTCATATCACGGTCTAAAAAGACCATCAATCCCGATATTCTTGTCCATAATCGCGAATCGGGCCATCATTTACTCTCAATCCTCTGTAGAAATGAATACCTTACAGAGTCTGAGCAAAAGGAGCTCTCTTCTATGAAGGATCTAGGCTGTGACTATGTCACCGCTGTCTCCTTCTTGCCACAAAAAAGGTACATACTCGTTTACATAGCAAATGAAAACGGAATGGAATACTATCACTTTGATAGAAATCTATTGATAATGGAACCCATTAGAAAGCGCTTAACAGACGGGGCAAGTTCAGAAAACAAACAACTAACCTTAGAAAAAATCCTAAAAAAGAAAAAATAATGGGTATCAAATATCAACTAGAAACCATCCCCGTCTGGGATGGAATAACAAGCAATAGTGAATGTTTTCTCTGTGATCTGATACAAAAAACGCAAGAAGACTCTCTTAAATTTTACCTCGGCGCCTCAGTAATGAATCCGGAGACTCGCATAAAGGTTAATAATATAGGTTTTTGTCCAACGCATACTGCAATGCTAGTTCAAAGTGGAAGCCCAAACGCAATGGCCGTTCTTTGGGAGTCCCATTTTGCACAAACGAGAACAGAGCTAGAAAAAACTTTTTCAGAATTATCTAATACTCACAATCCAAAGAAAACAATTGCAAAACTATCAAGAACAATTGAAAGCAGAGTTGAAGACCCTCAAGGAAGTTGCTTAATTTGCAAGCGAATGGAAGACCGCCTTAACAGGTATTGTTTCACAATAGCCTACCTTTGGGGACAGGAGAAATCCTTTAGGGAGGCCTTCGCAAAATCCAACGGCTTTTGTCTTCCCCACATGACTAGAATCCTTGAACTTTCGCAGGAAGCTCTTGATGTGAAACAGCAAAAAGAATTTGCAAAAGCCATGAGCGAACTTCAAACTAAAAACCTAGAAAGAGTGGCTCACGACCTTTGGTACATGACAGAACATTATAAAAGTGAAAACCTAAACAAGCCCTGGAACGGCTGTGAAGACGCACAAAAACGCGCCGTTTATAAAGAAATAGGCCATCGTTTATAAGAAAAACATCTTAATTAAATTATCTACATAACCAGTATTCAAGGCGCTTTTAGAAGTTTCAAATGTAACAATTAAATTCTTCCCAGGATAAATATCTTTGAAGGAATAATCTTCAAGTCTTTTCTTTGCTTCTGTGCTGTATTTGACTTCGTCCATCTTTCCAAAATGCTCCCAATACCAGACTTCATAAGTCCTAGGATGTAGAATAGTAAAATCTGGAAAGATTAATTCGGCCCCAAGGTAAGGCTGATAAGCTCTTTCATACACGTATGGGATACCTGCATTAAACAATCGGTCTGCAATCAAAATTTCACTTTTAGAACGAACGTGATCTCCTTTGATTGAAAAGAATAAAGTGTCAGGTTTTTTATTCCGCGGTTCGCCTGGAATTCTTTTTAACCATTCTTGAACAAAGCCCTGTTCTATAACAGGATCCACAGTAACATAGGGTTTCAGTTTTTCTGGAAAGTTTTCTGCAACATCCTTTAGTTCTTTTGGACCTTTTGTATTTTCAATCCTTTGCAAAACTCTCTCAAGTTCTGTCTTCTCCCTTAGAACTTCTTTCAACAACTCTTGATCTAGCTTCTTTTGTGCAAGTCTTTTAATTTTTGCTTCTTTGTCTTTTCCAAGATACTCTTCTGGCTTTTGTGGGTC
>CAVKHB010000126.1:894-4827 GCA_963656005.1 Coriobacteriaceae bacterium | reverse complement strand
GAATAAGGCATTCATATTCCTCATCCCAGCGAGCACCAGTTGAGGCAATTTGATCGCACCATTGAAGCTGGAACACTTGGGTAAGGTTCTCTTTGCCAACCCTACGAATAAAACGTTTTACATCTCCATCCGTCCATGCTTGCGTATTTTTTGCCATGTGCTCTCTGATTAAGAGCGAGACCTCGGAAATTGTTTGATTGGAACATTTTAGGCGCCTTAACACCAATTCCGACATCTGTGCGCCAACCTTTTCGTGGTTTGGAAATCTCATGATGCCAAACTTGTTGTAACTTAGCGTTGAAGGCTTTCCAATATCGTGCAACAGGGCTGCAAGCCGCACGGTAAGGCTATAGCCCGCCTTGGCCGCCTCATCCACACAGAGGTAAACATGCTCCAAGACATCTTTTGCATCCACCTTGACTTGTTTAATCTCTCTGCAGGCAGCAACTTCTGGCAGAATAAGCTTTAATAGCCCGATTTTTTCCAGGATTCTAAGCCCTACAGAAGGCACGGGAGACATTAAAATCTTTGATAATTCATCATAGATGCGTTCTTTGGAGACGTTAACAATTAAAGAAGAAAGCTCACAAGCTGCGTTCAGAGTACTAGTTTCCGGCTCAAAATTTAATTTTGAGCAAAATCGGGCTAAGCGCATCAGGCGCAGTGCATCTTCCTTGAAGCGTTCCGTGGGGTTACCAATGGCGCGCACAAGGTGGTTGGAGAGATCTGAAAAACCGTTGAAGTCGTCCGTGATGGTGCCGTCTGTGCAATTTGCAGCAAAGGCGTTGATGGTGAAATCGCGCCGTGAGAGGTCTTCGTGGAGATTCGTGATGTAGGTGACGCTGTCTGGATGGCGGCCGTCCGTGTAGTTAGATTCGCAGCGAAAAGTGGTGACTTCGTAGCTTTCGCCCTTAAAGAGAACTGTCACCGTGCCGTGTTTTAGCCCAGTTGGAATGACTTTTTTAAAAAGGCTAATTACTTGCTGCGGTGTGGCGTTGGTGCAAAAATCAAAATCGCTGTTATCAATTCCCATGAGGTAATCGCGGATGGCGCCACCTACTATGTAGAGGCTAAATCCATTCTGTGCAAAGAAATTTCCAAATTCTTGGACTTTCTTGGGCACTGGATATTTTATAGAATTGAATTCTGATTTGTTTGCGCTATTTTCTGCCATGTTTTTGATGATATATTAAAATTCATATTTTTGGAATGTGTAGAGGTTTTTCAAAAACCTCTGTAGTCTAAAAGAGAGAAAAGGGGTATAATTTTGCAAAGTTGTTTTTGCAAGATTGCTAAAACCTCTAATTTGTGGAGATGAAAATGTTTAAGAGCGTTGACCCAAGACAGGATTTTCCAAAAATGGAAGAAAAAATCCTAGAATTTTGGAATACAAATGAAATTTTCAAGAAATCGGTAGAAAGTCGTCCTGCCGATAATGAGTTCTCTTTTTATGATGGTCCTCCGTTTGCAACTGGACTACCACATTATGGACACCTTGTTCCGGGAACCATTAAGGATATTATTCCAAGATATAAAACCATGAAGGGTCAGCGCGTTGTGCGTAACTGGGGCTGGGATTGTCATGGCCTGCCAGTTGAGAATCTTATGAAGAAAGAACTTGGCATCTCAAGTGCTAAGGAAATTGAAGATTACGGTGTTGGAAAGTATAACGATAAATGCCGTGATAGCGTTATGAGATTCACCAACGAGTGGAAACATACCATCAACAGAATGGGACGTTGGGTTGATTTTGAACATGGTTACAAGACCATGGATAAGACCTTCATGGAAAGCATTTGGTGGGTCTTTAAATCTCTGTATGATAAAGGATTAATTTATAAGGGTTATAATATTCTTCCTTATAGCCCAGGCCTTGGTTGTCCTCTTTCAAACATGGAAGTGAACCTTGGCGGTTATAAGGATGTAACAGATCCTGCTATCACAGTTAGATTTAAGGTAAAGGACACAGAGGATACTTACTTCCTAGCTTGGACCACAACACCTTGGACACTTCCTTCCAACCTTGCTCTAGCTCTTGGGCCCGATATTGATTATGTTAAGATTCTTGATAAGGAATCTGGTGATAAATATATTCTTGGTGAGGCTAGACTTAGCGCCTATTATAAAGATGAAAATGCCTACGAGATTCTTCAACGCTACAAGGGTACTGAACTTGCAGGAATGCGCTACGAACCACTGTTTAACTACTTTGCAAACCTCTATAATAAAGGAGCCTTTGTCACTGTTCTTGGCGACTACGTCACAACAGTTGATGGTTGTGGTATTGTTCATACCGCTCCTGGTTTTGGTGAAGATGACTACAATGTTTTAAAAGGCACAGGCATCCCTGTAGTTTGTCCAATTGATGATGAATGTAAATTCACTGCAGAAGTTTCTGATTATCAGGGAATCTTTGTTAAGGATGCAGATAAAGCCATCATTGCAAGACTCAAAGAAGAGGGAAAACTTGTTAAGAGAGAAAACTACCTTCATAGTTATCCCTTCTGTTGGAGAACAGGAACCCCACTAATTTATAGAGCAATGGACTGCTGGTACGTAAGTGTAACAAAGATTAAAGACCGTATGGTTGCTAACAACCAGAAAATTACTTGGGTTCCAGAGCATCTGAAGAATGGCCGTTTTGGAAAGTGGCTAGAAGGTGCAAGAGACTGGGCTATTTCCAGAAACAGATTCTGGGGAAACCCAATTCCAGTATGGAAATGTGACGGTTCCGACTACGTTGAAGTGATTGGATCAATTGCCGAACTAGAAGAAAAGTGCGGCCAAAAGGTAAATGATATTCATAAGCAATATGTGGATGAATTAACTTGGCCAAGTCCAGATGGAAAGGGTACTATGAAAAGAGTTCCAGATGTCCTAGACTGCTGGTTTGAAAGTGGTAGCATGCCTTATGCACAGCTTCATTACCCGTTTGAAAATAAGGAAAGATTTGAGAAAGTCTTCCCAGCTGACTTCATTTGCGAAGGCCTTGACCAGACCAGAGGTTGGTTCTACACCCTCACCGTCATGGCAAGTGCGCTTTTTGATGAGCCTGCCTTCAAACATTGCGTAGTCAACGGCATCATTCTAGCTGAAGACGGCGAAAAGATGTCAAAAAGCAAAGGCAACTTCACCGATCCAATGCTACTTGTAAACCAATACGGCGCCGACGCTCTGAGATTTGCACTTATGAATAGCGCCGCTGTTCATGCCGATGACCTTAAGTTCTCTGACCAGATGGTCAAAGATGTTTTGAAGTCTATCATCTTACCTCTTTGGAATGCTTACTCATTCTTTGTAACTTATGCCAACATAGATGGTTACACTCCAAGCGAGACGGCTTTTGAAGATTTAACAAATCCTCTTGATAGATGGATGATTTCCACCGTTGAGCAGCTTACATACAACATTGATGATGCCCTTGATAAGTACGATATTCAAAGAGCCTGCTCCTACTTGCTTGGCTTTATGGATAGCCTAAACAACTGGTACATCAGACGTAGCAGAAGAAGATTCTGGAAGAGTGAAAATGATGGCGATAAGAAGATGGCTTATGATACTCTTTACAAAACTCTTATGACTTTTGTGAAGTTAGCATGCCCAATTCTTCCATTTATCTGTGAAGAAATCTACCAAAATTTGAAGACTTCATCAGATCCAGAAAGCGTCCATCTTTGCGATTATCCTAAATATGATGCCTCACATAGGGACTATGCCCTTGAAAAAATGATGAATCTTACAGTTCAGGCCATTACAATGGGAAGATCTCTTAGAAGTGCAAACAACCTTAAGAATAGACAACCTCTTAAGAAACTCTTCCTTGTTGATAGAAATGAAGAAGATAGAAAGATTCTTAAAGATATGTCTTCAATCATTGCTGAAGAGCTTAACGTTAAAGCCGTTGAAATTAACGGTAATGAATCCTCCTTGGTA
>CAVKHB010000126.1:0-884 GCA_963656005.1 Coriobacteriaceae bacterium | reverse complement strand
GGTTCTAGGCTCCAAGCTTGGAAAAGCAATGAAGGAAGTTGCTTCCAAGATTCAAGATTTCAGAAGTGAACACATTTCTTCTCTACTTGAGGGATTAAAACATAAGGTTGAATTTGGAGATGGACAGGAAGTTGAAATTTCTAAGGATGACCTTGTAATTCAAAGAAATGAGAAAGCTAACCTAAAGATTCTCAATGAAGGTGAGCTTACCGTTGGTTTTGATACCGAGGTTACCGAGGATCTTCTCAATGAAGGAATTGCTAGAGACGTGGTTCGTGCAATTCAAACCTTGAGGAAGGAATCTGGCCTTGATGTAAGTGACCGAATCATTCTAACTATTGGTGGAGACGAGGTAATGGAGAAGGTTTATAACCAGTTTAAGTCCTTTATTGAAGCAGAGACTCTTTGTAGTAATTCTTCATTTGACAAGAACTTAGATGCTCCTGTTACTGAATCTGGTGCTCGTATAAGGATTGTGAAAGCTTGAGAATATGAAAGTTGATAAAGTCCATCCAGTAAGTTTTCTTTGTGTGCTTCTTATTTGCGTTATGATGTTTATGTCTTCCTGTGCAACCAAGAGCCCACTAAAGGATAGGATGTTTATACAATCCTACGGGATGGACGGTCAATTTGTAATTACCGTTGATACCTCTAAACTTGATTTAGGGGAATATCTGGATACTACTGATAGTTCTACTAGCTATATTGCAAATAGGATGTCCAGACTATCCATTGTTTTATTTGATAAGACAGAGCAATATTCAGAATATCCAGCAGATTTATCCACCTATGATTTTGATGGTGCAATTGAAGGTAATTATTCTAAAACTTTAATCAACACAGCCTTGAAACTGAGTGGCATTTTTACCCAACAAAAAGGGGAG